>JAADFS010000282.1 GCA_013152795.1 Deferribacteres bacterium | reverse complement strand
CCGTGAGGTCTCTTATCATTGATTCCACATCCCTGCCCACATAACCTACTTCCGTGAATTTCGAGGCCTCGACTTTTATAAAAGGTGCCTGGGCCAGCTTGGCGAGCCTTCTGGCTATCTCTGTTTTGCCCACCCCTGTGGGGCCTATCAGCAGTATGTTTTTCGGCAGTATCTCATCCTTTAATTCGTTGGAGAGATTCTGTCTCCTCCAGCGGTTTCTCAGGGCGATTGCCACGGCTTTTTTCGCGCTCTGCTGGCCTATGATGTATTTATCAAGTTCTTCAACAATTTTTCTTGGTGTAAGATTATTCATTTAATTCCTCGATATTGATTGTTTCATTTGTATAAATGCATATCTTTGCCGTTATTTCCATGGCTTCCTCGACTATCCTTTTCGGTTCCAGTTGGGTATGCTTTATCAGCGCCTTTGCCGCTGCCTGTGCATAGGGGCCACCGGAGCCGATCGCCGCGATCCCGTCTTCAGGCTCGATGACATCACCGTTGCCTGATATGATAAATGAGTGCTTTATATCTGCAACTATAAGCAGGGCCTCAAGGCGCCTGAGGATTTTGTCGGTCCGCCATTCCTTTGCAAGCTCCACCGCGGCCCTTGTTATATTGCCCCTGTATGTTTCTATCTTTTCCTCGAATTTTTCAAAGAGTGTAAAGGCATCCGCTGTTGCGCCGGCGAACCCCGCGATAATTTTATTGTTGTACATGGTTCTGATCTTTTTTGCATTATGCTTCAGGATCGTCTGCCCGAGGGTTACCTGCCCGTCGCCGGCCATGGCGACTTTTCCGTCTTTCCGCACGCACAGTATCGTGGTCCCGGTAAGTTCATCAGGTCGTGCCGACATTGTTTTCTTCTCCATTGCGAATATATTGGTCACAGGGCAAATGCCGCTGCGCGGTAGAGACGTATCGCCGTACGCCTCTACTTCTTTTTCACCTTTGCCATGGGATGGGCCTTATCATAAACTTCTGCAAGATGAACGATATCCACATGCGTATATTTCTGAGTCGTTGAAAGAGAAGAATGCCCAAGAAGCTCCTGGATCGATCTCAGATCAGCGCCTCCATGAAGCAGATGCGTGGCAAAGGTATGCCTTAGAGTGTGAGGACTGAGATCGCCTTTAAGGTTGACCATCCTGCTACACTGTAATAATATACGTCTTACGCTTCGCTCTGTCAACCTGCCCCCCCGGTTGTTCAGGAACAGGGCGGATGATTTTTTTTTCAGTGAAATCCTTTCCGGAAGATAGTTCTGTATGGCGGCCATCGCCTTTGAGCCGACCGGAATTATGCGTTCTTTCCTCCCCTTGCCTTTAACCCTTATAAGTGACTCCTTGATGTCCAGGTCGCTTATATCCAGTGAGGTCAGTTCAGATACCCGGAGGCCGGATGAGTAGAGAAGCTCGAGAATCGCCTTGTCCCTTGTCTCCCTGAACGAATCTCCGGCAGGTGTGTCCAGCAGGCAGAATATCTCGTCCACGGAAAGAAAGTGCGGCAGGCTTCTGGGAATTTTCGGGCTTGATACGAGTTTTGCCGGATTTTTTTTCACATACCCCTCCATGTAGAGATACCTGAAGAATGACCTGACGGCGGCAAGCTTCCTTGATATGGAAGACTTCCGGAGTTTTTTATGGTGCAGGAATGCAAGAAAGCTTCGTATATCGAGATTGTCGATATCACCGGGTTTTTTATCCGTAAATGATATGAATTCCTCCAGGTCGCGGGTATATGCCCTGAGCGTATTCGGGGACACTCCCTGTTCGGCCTTCAGAAAGTCGATGAATTTATTCAGGTGTTTTTTCAATTTTATTGATGTCCTCTGGTAATGTTATTGTAGTTTTTATCCGCTTATCTTTCAACCCGTAAAAAGATGCAGCGGATGACCGGTTGTTGATTTTGCCGTTTATCTGTGAAAGAATATACATCACGTTGTTTTTGATATGCCCCGGCACCCGGGGAAGGAGATGATTAAATGGTCGGACCTTACAGCGCGGACCTGGGTGAGATTCTTTCACTGTGGAGCACTCTGCCTTTTATCGGCATGCTGCTTTCCATAGCGCTGCTGCCCCTGTTCGCCCCGAAATTCTGGCATAACCACTTCGGCAAGGTATCTGTTTTCTGGGCACTGGTCGTATCCATCCCCTTGTTGTCCATCTACAAGGGCGTCGCCCTTCATGACTTTCTCGAGATAATTATCGCGGATTACCTGCCGTTTATAATAATACTGGTTGCCCTGTATACCGTCTCGGGCAATATCCTGCTCAGGGGAACCCTGCTCGGCACCCCGGGAGTCAATACATGCATACTTGCAATAGGAACCGCACTCGCCTCATGGATGGGGACAACGGGCGCCTCAATGCTGCTCATAAGGCCCTTTTTGCGGGCGAACAGCCACAGGAAAAACAGGACCTTTATGGTGGTTTTTTTTATTTTCCTGGTTTCAAACATCGGCGGCTCCCTGACCCCTCTCGGCGACCCGCCGCTTTTTCTCGGCTTCCTCAGGGGGGTGCCGTTTTTCTGGACGTTTAAACTCCTGCCCCATATGATGACCGCCGTCGTTATCCTGCTTACGGCCTATTTTCTGATGGACAGCTACTATTACAGGAAAGAGAAGGTTAAGGAGATGCCCGTTGACAAAAAGAAGGAGCCGTTCGGGATTGAAGGCATACACAATCTCTTTTTCCTGGCCGGCATAATCGGTGCGGTTCTGATGAGCGGAATGGTAAAGCTGGGCGAGGTCAAGATACTCGGCGTTGAGACCGCGGTGCAGGATTTGATACGTGATGTGCTGCTCCTGGTGATCGCCGTCCTGTCCATGATGACGACAAGAAAAGAAATACGGGAGGGCAACGGGTTCACATGGTTCCCGATGAAGGAGGTGGCGATTCTCTTTATCGGAATATTCCTGACTATGATGCCGTGCCTCAAGATACTGCAGGCGGGTGAAAAAGGCGAACTGGCCTTCGTGATACGGGCGGTCAGGGAACCATATCATTATTTCTGGGTCACTGGAATACTGTCGGCTTTTCTTGACAATGCTCCCACGTATCTGACCTTTTTCACCAGCCTTCTGGGAAGATTTCATCCGGGAGTAGGGGGGCAGGAGGCGATTATCAGGCTGATGAACGAACACGCCCTTTTTCTGGAGGCTGTTTCCGCAGGGGCTGTATTTTTCGGAGCCAATACATACATAGGCAATGCCCCGAATTTTATGGTTCGTTCAATCGCCGAGGAGACGGGCACGCGCATGCCCAGCTTTTTCGGCTACATGCTGAAATATTCCATCCCCCTCCTGATACCTGTTTTTGTTATTATAACCCTGCTGTTTTATTCATGAGAGGACCGGAGATATGTCAATAGAAAAGATACTTTTTCCTACAAAATTCAGAGAGCTGGCGTTTGACGCACTCGAGACGCTTTTTGTGCTGAAAGAGGCCGGCCTGAGGGAAGTTCTCCTTCTCCATGTCATACTGAGGGAGGATGTGGGTTTTGTGCCCTTCGGGGGTTATCTCAAGGAAGAAGAGGAAAGGCAGAGGGAGGAGGCACGCATACGATTTGAAGACTGGCAGAAGTCGCTGTCTGAAAAAGGAATCAACAGCAGGATAATAATAAGAGTGGGAGATCCTGTTCATGAAATACTCACTGTTGCGGAAAAAGAACAGGCAGGCCTGATAGTCGTGGGCAGGAAGAAGAGGATCGATGTAGAGGACTCATTTATAGGTTCCTATACCCACAAGATTATTACACGCACCAAGATTCCGACCCTGGTGAGCAAATACATGGTGCAGTTTCAGTGGGACGATGCCACGCTCACCAAGGTGAACGGCAATCCGTTTGAGGCCCCTCTGGTTGTTGTTGACTGGACGGAGCTTTCCGGAAGGGTGGTGGAATTTCTCTCCGGTCTCTGCGGCGCCGTGAGGAAGGCCTCTGTCTTTTACAACCTTGATGCAGATACGTTAAGGGGAAGGAGTGAATCTGAAATATCACGCATCAAGGAAGACAGCCTCCGGAAGCTTCAGAGTTACTGCGGGAAGCTTGAATCATGCGGCATGGAGGCGCAGCCGCATCTCGGGGCGGGAGATATCCTGGAAGAGATTTTACGTGTCTCAAGGGAGAGAAAGTCGAGCATGATAATGATCGGAAATACCTGCGAGCAGCATTTCCTGGACAGGATGCTGCACAGGAGCATCTCGTACGAGGTGACGAGAATCTCCGAATTGCCGGTATTACTGGTGGGCTGAGGTATTCAGGCACGAATACCATTCGTAGGTTCTTCTTATGCCTTCCTCAAGCGGTGTCTTCGCCTTCCATCCCATTGCCTCTATTCTGCTCACATCAAGGAGTTTCTGTGGTGTGCCCTCCGGTTTCGAGGGGTCGAACCTGATCTCTCCCTCAAAACCGACCGTTTCCCGGATAAGTGAGGCAAGTTCCTTTATTTTCAGGTCCTTCCCCGTTCCGATATTCACCGCTTCTCCGGAATCTTTAAAGTCATAGTTAAGCATTATAAACACGCAGGCGTCCGCAAGATCATCTACATACAGGAATTCCCTGTATGCCTCGCCTGTACCCCACAAGACCACGTAATCCTCGGTGATGCCGAGTTTCTCCAGCGTCGCTCTCAGAGACTCCGTATCAGGCGGATTCCTCTCCTCAGCCAGATTAAAACCCGGTGGATGCAGTTGAAAATCTCTCCTGATTTCCTCTGTTTTCCCCTCCCGTAAAAGCCTTGCAAGGTGAAACTTTCTTATGAGGGCGGGAAGCACATGGGATGTCTCGAGATTGAAATTGTCATGGGGGCCGTATAAGTTTGTCGGTATAACGGAGATGAAGTTTGTCCTGAACTGTTCATTATGGTACCGGCAGAGTTTTATGGCGGAGATCTTCGCCACTGCATACGGCTCGTTTGTGGGCTCGAGGCTTCCGGTGAGAAGTACATCCTCTTTCATCGGCTGTGGTGCAAATTTCGGATAGAGACATGAAGAACCGAGGTTAAGGAGTTTTTTAACGCCGTATTTATAGGCCGAATGTATTACATTTGCCGCTATCATTATGTTCTGGTATATAAAATCCGCTTTATAGGTGTTGTTCGCCAGTATGCCGCCGACTTTGGCAGCGGCGAGGAATACATATTCCGGCCTTTCCTGCCTGAAGAAATCCTCAACTTCCGCCTGCCGCGTAAGGTCCAGCTCGGAATGAGAGCGTTTTATGATGTTTGCATATCCTTCGGACTGCAGCCTCCGCATGATTGCAGAACCGACCATTCCCCTGTGCCCTGCTATGTATATCCTGGAGTCTTTCTTCATACCGTCATAAACCTTACAGTCGAATTAAAACATTGCCTATTTGATTGTCACGCGGTTGGTCGTCCACTTGATCTCTTTGTCTTTCAGGATCCTTTTCCCCTCGCCCGGCGGGGTGATGCCGATTAACTCCAGGTCGGCATCCACCATGATCTTCACAAGCTCGTTAAAGGTGACTCTGGGTTGCCAGTTGAGCCTTTCCCTCGCCTTTGAGATGTCTGCCAGGAGATAATCGACCTCTGCTGGTCTGAAATAGCGGGGGTCGATTTCAACCACGGTATCACCGGTCTTTAAACCATCGGTTAAGGCCGATGAGCTTAAGGCCCTGACAACACCCTTTTCATCTGTTCCTTTACCCCGCCACTCGATTTCAATACCGGCATATGCAAAGGCGCGCTCGACGAATTCCCTCACCGAATGGCTCTCTCCGGTGCCGATGACATAATCATCCGGTTCATCCTGCTGGAGAATCAACCACTGGCATTCGACATACTCCGGCGCAAACCCCCAGTCTCTCCTGGCCTCGAGATTCCCGAGATAAAGCACCTTTTGCCTGCCTGCAATTATACCGGCCACTGCCCTTGTGATCTTTCTGGTTACAAAAGTCTCTCCCCGCCTCGGAGATTCGTGATTAAATAGTATCCCGTTGCATGCGAATATGTTATATGCTTCCCTGTAATTGACGATCATCCAGAAGGCGTAGACTTTCGCCGCTGCATAGGGGCTCCTTGGATGGAAGGGCGACTGCTCGTTCTGGGGCGGTGGGGTGGAGCCGAACATCTCTGATGAGGAGGCCTGGTAGCACTTCGTTTTTATACCGCTTCTCCTTACGGCCTCCAGCAGTCTCGTTGTGCCGACAGCCGTTATATCTCCCGTATATTCGGGCATCTCAAAGCTGACTTTTACATGGCTCTGGGCGCCGAGATGATAAATTTCATCGGGCTTGATATTGTACACAATGTTTGTGAGCTGTCCGGCATCCGACAGGTCACCGTAGTGCAGAAAGAGTTTCGCCCCGGAGATATGCGGGTCGATATACAGATGGTTTATCCTTTTTGTATTAAAAGTGCTTGCCCTGCGTATAAGCCCGTGAACTTCATACCCCTTTGACAGCAGCAGCTCCGACAGATAGGAGCCGTCCTGCCCGGTAATCCCGGTGATTAATGCTTTTTTGCTCACCATTAACTATATCTTAATTTTCGGCTTTTTTTCAATCTCGTGTATAATCGGGTGAGGGACTGGAAATTTTATTAATTTATAGGCTAATATAACTGGTTTGGAGGGAACAGAAGTTTTAACGTTTAACCCGGTCAATAAATTCAAATAGATACAATGCCGTTGACAAATTCGATTTTTAAGAAAGGAAATAGTGTCGGCGTTACACTTTGATAACAGATAATGCGCATTTTGTTGATTGGAAACTTTTCTCCTCCATACGATGAAGAAAGTCTCCATAATTTTTTCCTGTTAAACAGGCTGAAGGAAGAAGGCAATGACTGCTGTGTTATAAACCTTTCTGAGAATTCGTTTAAGACAAAGGGATTTATCGGTTTTACAAACTGGATATATTTTATAGTCAAGCTGCTGCGCAATATCTGGAGGAAAGACGCCCTTCATTATCTGACAAAGGGATACACACGTCCTGCCTTAATGAGACTGATGTCCTCGGTCTGTGTGGGCTGGTTCTTCCGCGTAAAGCCGATTGTCACCCTTCATTCTGAAATGTTCTCTATCCTGGGCAGGACAAGAAGCAGACTGATGGGGGAGCCGTCGCTGCGGATTACCTTTGCGCTTGCATACAAGGTTATATGCACCGACAGGGAAACATATGAAGCTGCCTCTTATTTTAAGTCAAAGAATAATTTCGAGGTAATACCGGTGCTTACCCACAGCTCCAGGGGGATAAAAAGGGATGAATCGGCAGTCCCTGAAAAACTGAAGAACAAAAAGAGGGTTATAGTATTCTCCAATGTAATATATCCCTCGTTTGTATTTGAGATTCTCAACCATCTGCTTACCAGATATCCTCCGGCTCCGGATACGGCGATAGTAGTCTCGGTGTTTGAACAGCCTGCTGCAAAATTACAGCATGTAATAGAGGAGTTCGGAAGGAGGTATTCTGATAACCTGCTGTTTATAGAATCAGCAGACCTCAGGCAGTTGTTTGTTGCGTACAGCAGGGCGAACTATGTTGTAAGGCCGTTGAGCTGTGACAGCGAAATACTCTTCCCGGGTTTTATTGCGGCTGTAAAGAAACCGGTGAGGACAAAAGAATATTTGCATTTCTCGACCAGCCTGTTTCTTATTAAGGGAGGGGATATATCCGATTTGTGCGCGAGCATAGTAAGATTTCTTTTAAAAGAGGAGCCTGAGGAACTGCTGTCTTCAGATACGGATACAGACTTCTATGCGAGGCTGAGGAAGATATATCAGGGACAGTAGGACATTTCACGTAAAGTCCTGGTATCCCAGGATGCCAGAGCATTCCGCACAGCGGTGCCATTTGTACTCCTTATTGAGTATCTGCCGCCTCATCTGCCTGTATTTTTCGTTATTCCAGACTGCCTTGAAGCCGCCGGCCTGCATTACGTCACCGAACTGGATGAGCTCATTAAAACCGGCACAGCAGGGCAGTGCCTTGCCGTCCACCCCGACTATTCCACCGAGCCAGAGCCACTGGCACCTGCCTTTATTAAGGATTTTCTTCTGCAGCTTTCCGTTTTTTATGCGGTATCTCGAGAATTTCTCGTTTTTGGGAATATAGTCTTTAATGGCGTCATCCTGGCCCTTTATCAATATTCCACGCGTATTTAATATATCAACGCCCGTCTCCTCCGCGATGTTCTTTATACGCGCTATCTCGCTCTCATTATGGTGCATCACCATGAAGCGCAGTTTGAGGATCGGGGTTCTGGAGCCCCTTTTCTTTTTCTCTTCGGAGATCAGTTTAATGTTTCTGATGAGTTTGTCGAAATTGCCGCCTCTCTGGTATTTTTCGTAAGTCTCCTTATCCGCGCCTGCAAAGGATATCAGAAGTGTGTCCAGACCTGACTCCACGAGCTTTCCCGCCTTTTCAGGCGTGTTTATCAGGAGGCCGTTGGTTGAGGTGTACACGCTGATTTTTTTCCTGTGGGCATAGTTTATCATCTCATATATATCGGGATGCACGAAAGGTTCTCCTATGTAATACAGGAAAAGGAAAAGGACATAATCGGACACCTCGTCGATCAGTCTCTTGTAATCTTCAAATGACATATAGGCCTTGGGCCGTTTGGTGAGCCCCCTTCCTGTATCACAGAATGTGCAGGCGATATTGCATCTGTTGGTCGGTTCAATCATAAAGAGTGAAGGATATCCCGAGAGCGTCGTTTTGTGAAACAGCATGGCCAGGGTATTGCGTCCCAGGTTGAGAACTTTTTTGGGTGTGAGCTCCCCCCGCCGCACTATTCTCTCAATCATGCCGATTTTTTCAAGAAAATCGGACTTCCATTTCTTTTCTATTGAAAAAAGCATATACAGTTACACTCTTGAGTGAAAAAGGAAATTAATGAGAAGGTTTCATTCTTGTCAACAAGTATTCCCTGAACACATTTACGCCGCCTTGGATGTAGTAAGAGAACTCTGCAAGGCTCCGCATCCTGAACAGTTGGCGGATCAGATAGCCCGGTCTCAGATAGAACCGCTTCCAAGCGGTATGCAGGGAACTCACCAGCATCTCATGCGTCAGTGTCTTGGATATCAGGGCCAACCTGTTTGTGGTAAGAAGTGTTTTGAAATCCGTCCAGTCCAATGATGTGTCAAATAGTACTCCTTTGTATTTATTGTAGACTTCTGTTCCGGGCAGGGGGACCATTATGCTGAATACGGCGATGTCGGAATTAAGCTCCACGGCAAAATCGATCGTGTCCTTTATTGTCTCCGGCGTTTCCCCGGGATTGCCGATCATAAAGGTCGACAGGGTCTTTAAACCCGCCCGCTGGCTTGCCTTTACGGCTTTCCGGGCCTGATCCAGGGTTGTTCCCTTTCTGATATTCCTGAGAATCGTCTGGTTGCCGGACTCAATGCCGAAACTCACATGGGTACAGCCTGCACGTTTCATCAGCCTGAGAAGGTCTTCATCCACCGTGTTTACCCTTGCATGGGCAAACCACTTGACCTTCAGACCTCGCTTTATAATTGCATTGCATATCCTGACCGTGCGTTCATAGTCGATCGTGAAGGTGTCGTCGTAAAACTGGATATATTCGGCCTTGTAATCCCGTATGAGGTGTTCCATTTCGTCGACCACGGCTTCCACATTTCTCGGGCGGTACCTGTGGCCCATAGTGAGGTGTGCGGCGCAGAAGATGCAGTGATTCGGACAGCCCCGGCTGCTGATCATCGTCGCCTTGACACCCCTTACACTGCTGAGATGAATCTGGACATTATATTTCTTCATGGGAAGGAAATCACGGGCGGGAAACGGCAAGCTGTCAAGGTCCATAAGCAAGGGCCTTCGGGGGCTTTTCTTTATCTCCCCTGTTGAGCCGCGGAATGCAAGACCCGGGATGGCCGAATAATCGATCTCTCCCCCCCCCTCAACGGCCTTGCATAAATCGAGCATGGTTTGTTCGCCTTCTCCTATTACGACGATATCTATTTCGGGATGCCTGTCAAGCACTTCATCAGGCAGGGAAGTGGCATGGATACCCCCTGCCACGACCAGGGGCGCACCCGCCTCCTTGGCCAGTTTCGCAAGTTTTACGGCGTTTACAAAATTGGCGGTGGCTGCGCTGATGCCGACTATGTCAGGTTTTTCGTTACGGATAAGAGACGCCACATCATCGTAGGTCATATTCTGGTTTTCAGGGTCAATCAGGTTTACCGCATAACCGGCTTCCCTGAGCACTGCCGCTATATATGCCAGACCTAACGGAGCCTGATTGGTGGCGACTTCATCCAGTCCCTTGTATACTTCCAGATACGGTGCTTTTATCAGTAGTGTCTTAGTCATTACACTCCTGTCAGAATTTTGAAATGATAACTAAAATTAACATACCCATTTCAAAAAATCAAACCAGTACGGCACAGGCCGGAAAATTCAAAGTGTCAAAAATGCTGTAAGAAATTTCTTTTTCCTGTTCACTATATTTACCCTGAAGATTTACTGTAAAATTGCCCGGGCAGTGCCTCTTGCCGTTTCTTGTGCAAGATCCAGATATTGCACACAAACAGGAGCACGGTAGCGATAAATTTTGATGAAATAAGCAAGTTCATGAAGATACTGTCAAATGAACGGAGCTTTTCGTACTCACTGTCGGATGTAAGCATGAATGCCCATATGCAAAAGGATAACAGCAGCAAAAACATGATAAACTCTTTCCGCGGGTTTTCATAACGCTGATATACGAGAAATTCAAAGACATAGAGATATGAGATGAGCAGGAAGATTGCATAGTGCTGCCAGGATTTGGACAGAATCAACAGGATGACCACAAAAAACAGCCCGTACTCGATATCATAACGCAGTGTCCCTGCATCCTTCTGTCTTCGCGTAACAAGGATAGCGGAGAGCATCACTATTGCACTTGACGCCACGTAAAGAAAATTCGCTGCTCCTGGATAATTCCCCAGGGATTTTGCAGACTGGTTTTCCGTAAGGAGCCTCAGGAAAAAGGCGAGAAGCCCCTGACTCCTGTAAAAACCACCCGCAGAAGCCATTTCCGGCAGTATATCCCTCAAAAATGTTACATACAGATTGATATCTATGAAGATTGCAGATACGCCGATAAGGATGAGCATGCTTGCAAGGGTTGTTCCGATTATTCTGTACTGCCGTTTAAGGGCAAAGAAAGGGAGTAACACCAGTGGAAATATCTTGATAAGAGATGATACGGCAATAAGAAAACCGGCCGGCCATGCACGATTTTTGCGAATAAAATACAGTGCCGAAACACAGAAGAGAAACAGCAGCGAGTTTATCTGTCCCATATTCACTGAACGGTAAAGGGGGTAAAAAACAAGGGTTGCAAACAGTCCGATCAATATCAGCTCCCTGCGCCGTTCTTGGCTGCGATTGGAGAAAAGCAGGGGTACCGCCAGAATATTACAGAGAAGGCTGATAAAAAAAAAGGAGTATCTCGCGTTATTGTAAGACAACAGGGCGAAAGGGAGCATGAAAAAGGCGACAAAGGGCGGATATGCATTCGGCATTGCATATTTGATACCCTGTATACCGTATGCCATTGCGGTGTTCTGATAACTCCAGCCTGTATCGTAAATCGATGAAGCCTTTCCGTCGAGAACAAGGCGGCTTGCGACATAATACTGGCTGAAATCCAGTCCCTGCGTGGGCCCGAACAGTGAGCGGCCCAGCTCATACCCGCCGTGTATAAACATGAGCGCCAGAAGAAATATGAAGAAAACTTTTTTCGGATTCATTCAAAAAAGCGGAACCTCAGCATGGTATAAATAGCCGTAACCCCGTCTTTCCATGTTATTTTTTTCCCTTCCGAGTATCCCCTGCCGCTGTAGCTTATTGGGACTTCATAGACCCTGAATCCGTTTTTTGCGATCTTTACCGTAAATTCAGGCTCAAACCCGAAACGGTCGGACTTCAGGGTTATATCCTGCAGTATCTTTCTCCTGAAGACCTTGTAACATGTCTCCATGTCCGTTAGGTTCAGGTTGGTCAGGGCATTTGACATCAGCGTCAGGAGCTTGTTGCCTACGTAGTGCCAGAAGAGCAGGACCCTGTGCGGTCCCCCGAGGAATCGTGAACCGTACACCACGTCGGCCCTGCCATCGAGAATGGGTTCCAGCAGAATCGGGTATTCTTTTGGATCATACTCGAGATCCGCGTCCTGGATGATTATGATGTCACCTGTCGCGCTTTTAAAGCCTGTCCGCAGGGCAGCACCCTTTCCCCTGTTGGAATCATGGTAGAAAATCTTTACATTGTCGTACTTCTGCCTGATTTTTTCCAGGTGGCCGGACGTACCGTCGGTTGATGCGTCATCCACTATGATAACCTCTTTTTCCAGCGCGACAGCCTGCACGCGCGAGACAATTTCCTCAATTGTTCCTGCTTCATTATAGACAGGGATAACCACGGACACTTTCATGTGTTTATTACCTTAAATTCGTATTTGCCGAAAGGGGAAGCAATCTTGTGCTTGCGTTAACCCGAAAAAGCAAGACAGATAATAGGCCCGGCGAACGGCCTGAGCATTTCCCTGATTCAGGCCGTACACCTGATCTATCGCTGGTTTATGTGAAAACAGAATGAAAATCCCTCTGCTCTCGACAGCACGATTGAGAATAATGTGAACATTTTTTAGTATAGCAGATAACCGGACATAATTTCAGCATATTCACCTGAATACGGTCACCACCGCCGGGTCTCTCCATGGCGCATCAGCCACAATGCAGAAGGGGAGGGCAGTCTTTTCTCCGCCGCTTTCCTTGCGCGCACCGGCGGTTCATCCATAGGCTCGTCGGAAAGGCTGAAGGTTCCCCAGTGGCTTGCCACGCATATGCGGCTTTGCAGATCGATACATGCCTGTATCGCCTCCTCCGGCGTCATGTGTATGTCATGCATGATCTCCGCGGGAAGATATGCACTGATGGGCAGGAGTGCCGCATCAAACGGCCCGTATTTCTTTCCTGTCTCCTCAAATCCCCTGAAATACCCTGAATCCCCCATAAAGAAAAGCCTTTTCTTTTTTCCTGATACCGCCCATCCGGCCCAGAGGGAGCGGTTCCTGTCAAATAATCCACGGCCCGAGAAATGCCTCGAAGGCGTGCCGGCGACGGTAATCGGCCCGAAACCTGCGGACTCTCCCCAGTCGAGCTCACGGAACCTCTCTACGTTCATCTTTTTGAAATATTCCCTGAACCCCAGGGGGGTGAAAAAGGTCACTCCTTTGCCCGCCAGATACATGATTGTCTCTGTATCAAAATGGTCATAATGGTCGTGGGAAACAAGGACGAAGTCTATCCGGGGAAGACTGCCGAGCTCAAGACCCGGTTCAACACAGCGTTTGGGCCCCGCCCATGAAAAGGGAGACGCCCTTAGTGCCCAGACCGGATCCGTCAGAAAGGAGACACCCTCCATCTGGATCAGAAAACTTGCGTGTCCGATCCATGTTATCGTGTCCAGCGGGGGGTTGTGGTGAATAAGGCGGCCGTCATTCTTCAATGCAGGCGCGGGGGTCATGAACTGGTGGGTTGCGGCATACCGGAGCCGCCCTATGAAGAATCTGATCCATGAGCCCGGACCGGGATGATTTTCTTCGGGTTCGGGATTGATAAATCCCTTTGTGCTGTGATGTAATGGTCTGTCACCCGGCTTATCCATTGCCCCCCTTATGTACCGGCCAGGCGCTTGTTCCGGTAGTAAAGCAGCAGATCGGTAAATACCATCAGGCCGTTCGTTATATATAAAATAATAACAGGGTCGAAGCTGTAAATGATCTTATGAAGGGTTCCGGCCACGTACCCTGTAAAGATAACGTATAGAAACAGCAGGCTCTTGCCTGCATTTGTTCTTGATTTATACGATTTATAGATCGAAAAAGGCCACGCCGCACCGAAACAGATGAGCATTATGATTTCAAATATACTCAAGTTCTTCCCCTCGTTAGTGCAATACTAAGACTTAACTTTTTCGTACACCGCGTAATATTTTTTAACACTCTCCTGCCAGTTGAAATTATCGAATTTCCTGAGGCCGTTGAGGATCATTTCATAGTACTTATCCGGATTGTGCCGGTAGACATGGGCGGCCTTTCTCAGGGCACTGTAAAGGCTGTCGGCCATGCTCCGGGCCCATGGATTCTTTTTCCTCATCTGGACGATGTCGCCTGTTGTCGCAAAATCACGTATGTTCTCAAGCGTGTAGAAGGCATCGTCCTCCCTGTAGAGGAACCCGCATTTATCGTCGATCTGATCCATCAGTCCGCCGGTGGCCCTGCCGATGTTTACGGTGCCGTTTGCCATGTATTCCACGGCGGCTCCAAACGGTTCGTAGATGGAAGGCATTATTCCGAATGTGCTGCCTGCCTGAAGTTCATGGTAGCCCTTTTTCATTTTCACGGGGAATACAGTCAGGTTGCCCCTGCATTTGCACGCAACCTCGTAAAAGTAGTCAAGATCGGACTGTTTGGAGGGCATGGGGGTCAGGATGACCTTTATTCTGTCTTCGGCGAACCTCTCCACTGCCTGCAGTAGGATATCGTATCCCTTCTGCAGGGGAGCCAGCCGCCCGCTCATCAGGACAATGGGGATGTCATCCGGCAGCCTGGATATGGTCCTGCCGCGGTATGTCAGCTCCCCGAACCGCCCAGCGGGTTTGTATGAAGACAGGAGCCTCAGGAGTTTCTTTCTGTTTTTCAGTTTAATCTTTCGTATTTCAGAGGAAACATCCTTTTTCGTACCTGAGATTATCCCGGAGAACTCAGGGGATAAATCGCAGAAGACGCCGTTATTGATCCCGTAGACCCCGTTGATCCCGTAGACCCCGCTCTTTCTGAATATGCCCTGCAGATGCGGGGCGAAATGCCTGCTCTGGAGAATGTCGGAGGTGAATTCTGACGCAAAATGCTCGCTCACGGTAGTGATGGGGGCATCCACCAGTTGAAGGCCGACCTGATATGCTGTTAAACCCTGTGCCGGAAAGCGCGTGGCCGCTTTCCTTAAAGTCCTGCCTGTGCATACCGTCAGCAGATTCCATGATATTTGTGAGTCATAGGAGTTGTGCATTGTCTGTACCGTGCCGCATGAATGGAGAACGCCGTTCAGCATCGCCTGCTTTGATGTTAAGGAAATCAGGGCTGTCTGCCACTCGTGCAGGTGCAGGTGATATTTTCGCGTATGCCCAGGGCCTTCAGGGCATAAGGGACGGCCCTGCAGAAGAACACGGCGTTTTCGTCCATTGAATGTTTATTGGCAGCGGGGTCGGATTCACTGTATATATACGGGTCGTTGAGTTTGTTGGCGGCCCCGAAAAAGCCTTCGGCCTTCAGGTAGTATTCCTTCAGGGTACCGTTGCGGGGTTTGTTGTAATGCCATGTATACTCTAATAATTCAGCTTTAACGATTTTATCGAAAAATGGCACGCCGAAGGATTTTCCTGTTGATTTCAACCTGCCTGTACTCATAATCCTGGGATAAAACGGTGTCATCAGAATGACGGAAGGAATACCGTTGACTTCTTTTAAGTACGGCAGGATGTTTGTAATCACTGAGGCCAGGCCGCCGCTTTTTGCAAACCTGTTCTCAAATGAACAGAATACGACATTCTGTATCTCGATATTCCTGAGCCTGCCGGCGATTGCGGCAATTTCGCCGGCACTGAAAAAAGTGCTCATTAATGCCCAGTCTCTGCGCCATTTATCTAATTGCATGGTTTTTTCCGACAGGATTGCAGGATTTCAGATTACAGGTTACCTGTAATACTTTTAATACTTTAGCAGATTTTGTTTTTCCTGGGAAGGTGTCAATAACTGTTTTTCAGCGCACACACTTGAGAAAAAGATCAAAGATTTCAGGGTCAAAGATATTTCCTCTCATCAGCATCATGATATCCCTGGCCTTTTTCATACCGTACTTTTTCCTGTATGCCCGCTCGCTTGTCAGGGCGTCATATACGTCGGCTACGGTCACGATCCTTGCCTCGAGGGGGATGTCCCTGCCTTTGATGCCCGAAGGATAGCCGCTGCCGTCATATCTCTCATGGTGGTGCAGTATGATGTTTACAACAGGCGCCGGCATTTTTGCCTGAAGGGCAAGATCAGCACCCCAGCGCGGATGGTTTTTTATGATTTCATATTCTTCCTTGATAAGGGGGCTTTTTTTGTCCAGTATATGATCCGGGATATTTATCTTACCGCAGTCATGCAGCCAACTGCCGTACAGGAGGTGCTTCTTTTCCTCTCCTGAAAGGTTCAGCTCATCGGCTATCAGCATTGCATATGACGCCACATTTTCACAGTGCCCCTGTGTATGGGGGTCTTTTAATTCTATTGTCTTCGCAATACGGAGCAACGTGGCCTCATCTCCTGTTTTCAGGGACCTTACAAGGTGATAGTGTTTGACCGC
>JAADFS010000281.1 GCA_013152795.1 Deferribacteres bacterium | reverse complement strand
ATATCCAAACAGGGGCATGTGTGTAAACCTTGCTAAGGGGGTGCAGAATGAAATATTATGTTTTTTCCTGCACCCTCACAACTGCCCCCTTTGAACACCGGGATTTTATGCTGCTATTAAGGTAAAAAAAACACGCGAGAGTGGCGGAACCGGCAGACGCGCTGGACTTAGGATCCAGTGGGGCAACCCGTAGGGGTTCAACTCCCCTCTCTCGCACCAGCTTTCCTGCACCACCGCCGGGCTTTTGTTTGGAGGCAACTCTGCTTCCGTTGGACGGTTGGGGGGCGGGAAAAGACAATATGCGATTTTCCTTGACACGGGAAACTGAACTGATTTATTATTGTGAGACATGTCCGGCAATCGCTTCATACCAGCAGAGAAACTTATTAAGTCGGCACGGCCTGCACCAGGCACCGTGGCTGAAGGGGGATTCTGTTAGCTGGGAGCATATACATCCATAAGAAACTCAAAGGCCACGGAGCAAACACCGTGGCCTTTTTTAATGCGGCAATTCAGCGCAGCAGATAAAAAATGAACATATCTTTTCGGAGGTGCGGCATGAGATGGGATGCAGAAGAATACGACGCTGTAAGAAAACCCCCGCAGGCGGATGCAGGCAGAGAGCTTATCTCCATGGCAGGTGTGAGGGTGGATGATTCAGTTCTCGATATAGGCTGCGGCACGGGAGGTCTGACGATGGAACTTGCACGCCTGGCCCCAAAGGGCTCGGTCACAGGGATTGATTCATCCCGTGAGCAGAGATGATATGAGGGAATTCAGTAAATCAAGATGGGCGGATCCCGGATTCACGCGGGAGTACAGGGAAAATGCCGATATCTACATTGTTGAGCGCAGGAGGATGCTCCAGATAATGAAATCCTTCTACAGGCATTTCCTGATGGACGGAGGACATAAAGAAATTATGGACCTCGGCTGCGGAGACGGGATTATCGCCCATGAACTGCTGGCACTCGACAGGCAGGTATCGGCAACGCTCATCGACGGCTCGGAGGACATGCTGGATAAGGCAAGAGAGCGCCTCAGGGGCATTGAAAACGTACGCTTTATCAGGGCAAGCTTCCAGGAGATTCTGGAGAAGGATATTCTCGGGCGGAAATTTGATTTCATTGTTTCATCCCTGGCAATACATCACCTGACAATGGATGAGAAGAGGGAACTTTTCAGGATGATTCACTCGCACCTGCATGATGGCGGGTATTTCATGAATATAGATGTGGTGATCGCCCCCGCAGAGGCGCTTGAGCAATGGTACATGAAGTTATGGCAGGAATGGATGGATGAAAAAAAGGCTTCCGCGGGAATGGAAGGCGGCTGCTTTGATGATATCATAAGGAGATACAAGGAAGTGGACGACAACAGGCCCGATACCCTCGATGAGCAGTTGGACGCCCTGAGAAACACCGGATACAAGGATGTAGACTGTTTTTATAAGTACGGTGTATTCGCCGTTTTCGGCGGCAGGAAGCTATGAATGTACATGTCACAACGGGCCGCTGGCGGCTCGGCCTTGCGTTATCGGTTGTAACCGCGCTCCTGTGGGGTGTGCTGCCCATAGCATTGAAGGCCCTGCTGGAGTATATGGACGTATTCACGATTATATGGTACCGTTTTTCTGTGGCAGCCGCATTCCTGTTTGTCTTTGTCATCCGCAAAAACGGCCTGCCCACCGCGGTGAAGATAAGGAGGCCGGTCATGTTCCTGCTTGCCGCAGCCGCGCTCGGCCTCTGCGGCAACTATATCCTCTATATTGTCGGGCTCGACCACCTCTCCCCGAGCACGGCGACCGTGGTCATCCAACTGGCGCCGATGTTTATGCTCCTCGGCAGCCTTATTGTATTCAGGGAGCGGTTCGGCACCGGCCAGTGGGTGGGGTTTGCAGTCCTGGTGGCAGGCCTGATGCTGTTTTTCAACAACCGTCTGGATGAGCTGGTATACCGGCTGACCAACTACACCACAGGCGTCCTGCTGATAACAGCCGCTGCGGTCTCGTGGGCGATGTACGCCCTCGCACAGAAACAGTTGCTGAGGTCTTTCTCTTCTGAATCAATCATGCTCTTTATCTATTCTATGGGGGTGCTGGTGTTCTTGCCGTTTGCAAGGCCTGCCGGCGTGGCCGGGCTTGACGGTACAGGGCTCCTGCTGCTTGTATTCTGCGCGTTCAATACCCTCATAGCCTACGGCAGCTTTGCCGAGGCCCTTGACCACTGGGAGGCCTCGCGGGTCAGCATGATACTTGCCACCACACCCCTTATCACCATGGCGGCAATGAAGCTGTGTACTGTCATGTTTCCGGGATTCGCGGGTGGGGAACAGCTTAACTACCTCAGTGTTGCAGGGGGTGTCCTCGTAGTGGCGGGGTCGATAACGAGTTCCTTGAGCGGCACCGGCAGCCGGGTTCACGGGGAGTGAGCGCCGGCCTGGCCGGCCTCCCTGCCGTAAGGGCTCAGGTCCCTCAATTCCTTTATGATCCCCGGCATTTTCTCAAGGACCAGGTCAATGTCCTCATCCGTGGTATACCTGCTAAGTGAGAACCTTACAGAGCCGTGAATCGCCGTGAAAGGAACGCCCATAGCCCTCAGCACATGCGACGGCTCGAGCGAACCGGAGGTGCAGGCCGAGCCCGAGGATGCACATATGTTGAATTCGTTCAGCCGCAGCAGGATGGCCTCGCCTTCGACATACTCGAAGCTTATATTGAGGGTGTTCGGCAGCCTGTTTTCAGGGTCGCCGTTGGTTCTTGCACCGGGACATGTGCTGTGAAGCCCGCGTTCGAGCCTGTCCCTCATTTCCTTTATCCTTGTGCCTTCCTCGGGCAGGTGCTCCCTGGCGAGTTCACACGCCCTGCCGAAGCCCACAATAGAGGCCACATTCTCGGTGCCGGCCCTCCTGCCTCTCTCCTGATGCCCACCGATAATATACGGGGAGAAGCGCGTCCCCCTTCTGACATAAAGGGCCCCCACGCCCTTTGCGGCATGTATCTTGTGGCCGGACAGGGACATCATGTCAACCGGTATTTTTTTAACATCCACGGGAATCTTTCCTGCCGCCTGGACGGCATCCGTGTGAAAGGGAACCCCCCTGGCCTTCACAATCGCTGCGATTTCGCTTATCGGAAAGATTACGCCGCTTTCATTGTTTGCATACATTACAGAGACTACGGCCGTGTCATCTGTTATCGCCGATTGCAATTCATCCAGGTCCAGTCTTCCTGACTTGTCCACGGGCAGGAAGGTCACCCTGTAGCCTCTTCTTGACATGGTCTTGCAGAAATTCAGTACTGCGGGGTGCTCCACCCGCGTGGTGATTATGTGCCTCTTCTGGGGGCTGGATGCAAGGCAGCTCATGATGGCGGTGTTGTCGCTCTCGGTGCCGCAGCTTGTGAAGATTATCTCCTCCGGCTCGGCATTGATCAGTGCCGCGACCTGCTCCCTTGCGGTCTCTATCTTTCTGTGCACCTGCCCGCCGAATGTATGCATGCTTGACGGATTGCCGTAGAGTTCACTGAGATAGGGCAGCATTTCCTCCCTGACTTCATCGGCAACCCTTGTTGTCGCATTGTTATCCAGGTAGACGACTCTCATGCGGCCTCCACGAAAAGCTCTTCACTCACCAGCTCTTTTAATTTTTTTTCAATGTTTTTCACGGTAACATCCGCCATGAGACACCCTGTGCACATCCCCCTGAGGGAGACGGTCACCTTGTCGCCCTCCACATCCACCAGTTCCACGTCACCGCCGTCTGCCTGCAGGAGTGGCCTTATCTCTCTTTCCATGACTTCCTGTATCATGGCGATCTTCTGAATATTCGTGAGCTTCCTCCGGGGCGCCTCCGGCTTTACGGCGACCCTTTCCCCCCGGACTTCCCCGAGGATCTTTTCAATCTCCGGGATGCAGCTCCCGCAGCCCCCGCCCGCCTTTGTGAAATTCGTCACATCCTCTACGGTCTGCAGATTGTTCTCCCTGATCACGCGTTTGATCTTCTCATCCGTCACGCCGAAGCATTCACAGACAATCTTTCCCTCTTCAGCCCGGCGCGGCTTTTCGCCCCTGTAATTCGCTATGGCGGCCTGGAGCGCCTCCATGCCCATCACCGAGCAGTGCATCTTTTCCCGCGGCAGGCTGCCGAGATAATCCGCTATGTCCTTGTTGGTGATCCTGAGGGCCTCGTCAACGGTCTTGCCTTTTATTAATTCGGTTAATGCAGATGATGATGCAATGGCGCTTGCGCAGCCGAACGTCCGGAATTTGGCATCAATTATCCTGTCGGTCTTCCTGTCGATCCTGAGGGTCAGTTTCAGGGCGTCTCCGCACACGATACTTCCCACCTCGCCGACTGCGTCAGGATTTTCGATCTCGCCGGCGTTTTTGGGATGAAGGAAGAGTTCCTTGACCTTTTCGGTATATTCCCACATATGTTTTTTGTATCACAGGCATGCAATCTTGTCAATAATTTCATATATATGATAAATTAATTTTAGTGTTGCCTGAACGCGGCAGGAACTGTCAGGTTGAATTTTAGTTTAACGGAGGAGATGGAGAAACATGCCTGTATATGAGTACAAATGCACAAAATGCAACGAAGAGTTCGAGATAATGCAGAAAATCAACGATGACCCTCTTGCCGAGTGCAGCTCATGCGGGGGAGAATTGAAGAAACTCATAACGAATACCTCGTTTGTCCTCAAAGGCAGCGGCTGGTATGTCACGGATTATCCTTCCGCCGACAGGAAAAAGGCCATGGAGGCCCAGAAATCATCATCTTCTGATGCGGGTAATGACAGGAAAAACGGCGGAAAGGCGGAGACCGCAAAGAATTCTCCCAAAGCGGAGACCAATGCCGCAAAATGATTCCCCTGAGACGGGCCCGCATGTCCACGTCCCTTACGACCTGGTGGACAAGTATTTACCCTATATAAGGAAAGAAAGGCTGAACCTCGAGATATACTTCGGGTCGGTAACCTTCGACCGTCTGACGGAAAGGGATATAACCGGCCTGAAAGACAGGCTCGACTATAATCCTGCCCTCTCTATACATGCGCCGTTTATGGACCTGTCTCCAGGGGCGGTCGACCCCAAGGTGCGGGAGATTACAAAAAAGAGATTCTCCGATGTAATGGACTTCGCCGAGATTCTCAGGCCCAGGGTGGTGGTTTTCCATTCCGGATACGACAGGTGGAAATATGACAACAGGATCGATATATGGCTCGAGGGTAGTCTCGATACATGGGGGCCCGTCAACAAGAGGGCCGTTGATATCGGCACAAGGATAGCCATAGAAAACATATTCGAAGACGACCCCGAGCATCTCAGGATACTGATGGACGAGATGAATTCCGGGAATTTCGGTGTGTGCTTTGACACCGGGCATTTCAACCTCTTTTCAAGGCTCACCCTCACCGAATGGCTCGGGATAATAAAATCAAATATAGTTGAGGTCCACCTGCACGACAATTCAGGATATGCCGATGACCATCTTGCCATCGGAGAGGGCAACTTTGATTTTGAAACCCTGTTTGAAGAGCTTGAAGGAACAGGCTGTGTCTATACAATCGAGGCCCATAATGTAAAGGATGTAAAGAAGAGCCTGAAGAGGCTCAGGGCTTACATTGACTGACGTCGATTCAACCGCCGTTTTTGCAGATTTAAGGGTTACTTCCACATGCGCTCATCGAGGATGAAATCGCGTGGTTTGCCGATCTTTATCTTTCTGAATCCCTCATGCGCCGGATTCAGCACGAGGTTATACTCCTCCGGAATCACCGCAGAGGGGACGCGCAGTACTGGAGAGGACTTGCGCTGCGCCCATTGCGTTCCGATATCCTTTGTGTAGTTCGGGGGAGGTGATGTTCTCCACACCGGGTCAAGGTCTTTTATGTGGATTTCTGATATTTTCAGGGAATCGGGAATATCCACGGGGATTGCGACAAGGGATTTGGCGAGCTTTATATCTCTTCCCGTGAAATGTACGAACAGCTCCAGGGCTGCCAGCGACAGGGTTTCACTGACGTAGACAACGGCGGTACCCGGATGGTTCCAGCGGCCCCCGCCCAGGCGCGCCCCTTCACCGGTAAAGGCCGACGGCAGGCGTTTCCTGCGGATGATCCGCCATGCCCTCTTCACGAAATGACACCGTAGTCAATACGGACCAGCAGTTCCTCGACCTCCCGCGCGCCGGCATCGGTCTGGAGCATGTCAAAGGGAAGGCGGCCGCCGAGGCCGTACTGCGGGCTTTTAAGCCACCGGAGCGCCTCGTCCCTGTCTTCAAACACATCCTCGGCAAGCGCCATGATCCTTGCAAAGCGGTATATCCTGTCACTCTCCACCGGCGAGAGTCTTTCCGATGCAGTTCTCCTCCGCTGCTTCCCTGCCGCCGTGTCTGTCCTTTTTGCAGGAGCTTTTAACGACTTTTTCCGCCTGCGCGCGATTGTACGCGGGCTGACACCGATAATCCCGGCGATGACTTCATCAGGGAGATTGAAAGCCTTCTTTATATATGAGACGACTCCCCACGGCAGCCCTTTTTTGATAAGGCCGTCGAAATCTATGCGCCCTGCAACCTTAAGGCCGAGTTCCTTTTTACCGCCCAGTACCGAGGTTACGGTAGCCATCTTACCACCTCCGTGACATTTGTCTTTAATTATACCAGACAACTGTCATACTGTCAAACAGTGGCATAGAATTCAGAATCCAGAATTCAGAACTTTGAACCCGCAACTCGCAACCCGCAACTCTCCTGCCATTTATGCAACATTAAGGTACGGTTAAGAAGAATCCCTGCTGATCTTGAGGCCGGGGATGGTCTTGTTCAATTCCTCCTGGGCGTTTTTTAATGCCTCTTCGGCAGTCTGCCCGCCGTCTTTCAGGTATTGATGAATATGCCTGACCAGTATTTCGGAAAAGGCGGCGTAATAAGGGAATTTGGGTCTCGTGCGGTAGTAGTGGTTTTTCAGGTAAGTGTAGGCATAATCGAGTGTATCCTTTTCACCTTTTGCATTTTCTATGACCAGTTTGTGCGCGGGTATTCTGATTGAAGTTTCGCCTTGTCCTGAGAATTGCGGATACAGTGACTCGTTGAACTGTTTCTCGCTTGTCAAATATTCAATGACCTCCATGGCCGGCTTTGCCCTGCCGCTGTCATAGGCATGCCTTGATACGGCATATGACCATCCT
Source organism: Deferribacteres bacterium (assembly GCA_013152795.1). Lineage (GTDB taxonomy): Bacteria > Nitrospirota > Thermodesulfovibrionia > UBA6902 > UBA6902 > JAADFS01. The sequence goes on along the minus strand of JAADFS010000281.1, from coordinate 7,681 downwards.
CCAAGGCTCATCTTGGCTGAAGCCCTTGCAACCCCCTTGAACGGCAGCGGCTTGGACATGACATTGACCTTGTTCCTCAGGTGCCTGTATTTCCTGTAGTGCTGTATGTTGTAGAAGGCGCGGGGCCAGTGCCTCAGCACGAGCGTCTTTCCACCCGCAAAGTGTTCCAGGCTTTTCGCCTCGTTATAGGTCAACACCTCTTTGGGTATTATCCCGTCCCTGAGGAGTCTGCCGAAGAATTTCAGGGCACGGACAGCCTCGGGCGTATTAACCAGGGGAACGCCGTTTTCTTCAACGATCTCCCCTCCGTTGGCCCACAGTATCTCCATGAAGTTGCACATCAGACCTTCATATCTGGCGCCCTGAAACACGAAGCCGTCATATTCATCTCCGTATTTTTCCTTCACCTCATATAGCCATTCGATCAATTCATCCCAGGACGAAGGTTCCCTGTCCTTTCCTATCAGTCTGTGAAACAAATCGACACGATACATCAAAAACCCCACATTCAGAAAGCTGGGCACAACAAAGGTCTGTCTATATGGAGTCGAACCGTCTTTTTTATAGACAAACCTCCCTGTCTCCTGTTCGACACCGAAGGTATAGCGTATCTTGGATTTGTTCCTGTACTGGTCCAGCGGTATTATCCAGCCCTTTTTTACAAAGTAAGGAATCCATATCACATCCAGCTCATAAATATCTGAGTTGTTTTCGCCGCTTTCGATCCGCGCGGTTAAAAGAGAATACACCCTGTTTACATTAACGGGGGGGCAGCCGTCTCCCGTCTGTCCGGCTATGCGGCAGTAATTCATGCCGAGGGAAATCTTCAGGTTTTTATTGCTTTCCGACAGTTCGTCGTTAATCCTCTGGATTTCATTTTCGGTGAATTGCCCGTCGCCCATGCCGCTGATTACTATCTCAACCGTTGAGAACACGCCGCTGAAAAACAGAATCGCAAAGAAAAGCACGGTACCGGCAATGAGAGGGTATATGACATGCGGTACCAGCTTTAATGATTTGTTGTTGAAATCATTTATGTAATTGGTGATAACGGCGCTTATAGCCGCCGCTATCGCCTCGGGCAGAAAATCCTGGATGTATATCAGGAAGTGGTAAGGGGAATGCGAGGACTGGGCGATTATGTGCAGTGACAGTATTATCACCAGCGCAAAGATGAGCAGCCAGTACTGCCACTTGAAGTCATCCCTGAAGCTGCGGGTGGTTTTTTTCATTTCTCTGTGAATTCCTCTATTTCAGTTCAAATCCGTCTCTCCCCTTCCGATATTCATATATTACATTACAGATGCAAAAAAATATCACCTGTCCGTTATATGTAAATATTTTTATCTCAGCCTGTCAGGGAAGGCCTTCTGCCATGCCGCTCCTGTTTTTGTCTCAGCATTTCCACTTTCAAGGCGACATAGAAAGCGTGCATATAGAAGGACCACCAAATAATTTGGGTAATAATCTGGGAAACAAGGATAGGTAATTTGTCTGCGGCAGATATATTATCCAGAATCAAAAGAAATTTTCCAAGTGTCCAGAAAATCATGGCCGAAACAATTGCCCATTTGTGCCCTCTATAAATAAAATATCCCAATACAAAAGAAATAAAAATGTCAAACAAGGAAAATATTCCCAGATTAAAAACAAAATAAGCAAATATAAGGGAAACCACTCCACTGAATAAGAGCAACAAAAAACTTATCCCTCTTGCTGATTGAGTAATTTTCAGTGTATGATATTGTTCAACCTGAAATTCCAGTTTCTCCTTCTGAACTCTCCACCAGAACAGCCATACACCACCCCTCCAGAACTTATGGTCTGTTGCGGCCTTGTCCTTCTGTTCTTCTCTCTCATCCATATTATTCTCCTGCAATCTTAAATATAAAAATATCGCCCGCAGGCAGGAGAGCCTGCCGGAAAGGCTTTATCTGCGATACTTTTCGGTGGTAACAGCTCACCCCCCTCCCGAGGGAAGGGGGGACTTGTTTCATCCTGACTCAGAACTTTGAACCCGCAACCCGGAACTCTCCTGCCTTTATGCAACATTAAGGTTAAGATTAAGGTTAAGATAATGTTGAAGCGACCTCAGGGTTCATTTTCTTCACCGGCCCGCTGCGAGAAAAGGTGAAGTGCGGGGGATTTTTCCCCCGCCGTCATTACCCTTGCATGCCGAGAACCATTTTCTCATAAATTCTTCGTTGTTTATTATCTCAAACAGTGAATCTTCTTCCGTCAGAAACTTCACAACAACCGAATCCTTATTCTGAGGAATGCTTATGTTTATATTTCTCTGGAAATTCAAATTCCCCATTTCGTCTACGGTTTCCGTCCCATGGACTACGGCTCCGTTTTCCATTTCAACAAAAAAGTTGACACCAAAAAAAACCGGCTTGTATGTATCTGTCGTGACATGGATGTTCATAACATTTTCGTTTTCCCCTTTCTGCAGAGTGACCTTGTATGTTTTATCCCTTTCCAGACAGACCACTGCCGGCGTATCACCCATGTACTGGTCGTCCACAAACAACTTTGTCCCGGTGGCACAACCATAAAAAGATAAAACGCATAATGCAAAAATCACCATAGACGATATTTTCATATTCCTGTTCATTCTTCCCTCCTTATAATATCTTATGGTTTGCAAGCTCTTGCTTCATTTTTTATCATTAAACGTACCGGCCTCGCACGCCACTACAAAGGCCTCACCCATGCGTTTCAGGTCCTCCCATTCTTTCCGTATCTTCCGGGCGTCGCTTTCCGATATCTTTTTATCGTCATTGTATGACTGCACTATGGCATCGAGTGTGTCTGAAAACTCCTTGACAAAGCGCTGTATATTCTGGAACACGTCGATATTGATGTCGGATTTGTCACTGTGAATGTTTTTGACGAAAAACCCTCCGGCGGACTGGCACAGCCAGTTTATTATTCTCTCGTCTTCCGTTACTTCGTAAATCCTGATTATGCGGTCCAGCGGATTAGGGGCTCCGCTCGTCTTTGAACCGTCAGGCAGTTCTGCAACTTCCTCGCACCATTTGTAAACCAGCGTGGGTGATACATTAAGCTCAGCGGCCACCATCTTGGCGCCCACTTTTTCTATGACACTTTTTAAAACCTGATAAGACAGTTCCATTTTCCTCTCCTTTTAAATCTTGTGTATCGGACACGTGCTGTCCGTCCGTTATATCAGTGGAAAAATTTTACAGGAGCAAATTTTATAAAAAGTATATACAAAAAACTCCGTTTTGGAAATTATAATTTTTTACTTATTTTATAATGACGGTGAGGTGGGTTTTGCGTGGTTTAAGAGGGATCAGCGGTGCTGCTTTGACTGAAGATCGGGTGAGAAGCACTGCCCGTGTCGGTTCACGAAGCGGACATGGCGAATGCATTGTAGAACCGCATATAGGTGTCATTCCGCGATATGAGCTGTTCATGCGTGCCGCTGTCTGTGATCCTGCCTTTATCGAGAATCACTATCCTGTCCGCATTCCTGATCGTCGACAATCTGTGGGCGATGACAATGGTTGTCCTGCCCTTCATTAATTTTTCAAGGGCCTTCTGTACCGTCGCCTCTGAGACCGAATCAAGAGAGGATGTGGCCTCATCAAGTATCAGGATGGGGGGATTTTTCAGTATCGCCCTTGCTATTGCTATCCTCTGCCGCTGTCCCCCGGACAGCATGAGCCCCCTTTCGCCTATAACACTGTCATACTGTTCAGGAAGCTCGCTTATGAATTCATCGGCATATGCAAGCCTTGCGGCTCGGATGATATCGCTTTCCGTTGCGCCTCTCCTGCCGAACGCTATGTTTTCCCTGACCGTATCATTGAAAAGTATTATGTCTTGGCTTACAATGCCTATGAGCTCCCGTAATGAATGTTGTTCCACGTCGTTGAGGTTTATCCCGTCGATTGTGATAACGCCGGCCGAAGGTCTCCGGAACCTCGGGATCAGGTCCACAAGGGTAGATTTTCCGACGCCGCTCTGGCCCACGATGGCGATGACCTCCCCGTGATTTATATCGAGATTGATATCCTTCAATACATAGGAGCTGTTTCCGGGATAGGCAAAGGAGACGTTCCTGAATCTCAAAGCATCCGTAAACCTGTCTATCTTGATGCTGCCCTTTTCTTCCTGCGCGGTGTCGAGCAGGGTATCTATCCTCTCTATTGAACCTATCGTCTCCTGCAGGGCGGTATAAGCCTCGCCTATCTTCTTGATCGGTGAGAAGGCCATATAAACCGCCGCAAGCATGGAGGCGAGGTCACCCGGTGACATGGTGCCCTTCGCGATCAGGGTGACGCCGTACCACAAGGCAAAGGCCACGCCCATGCCGGTTACAACATCTATAACCAGCTTTGTAAATTCCTTGAGCCTTATCACACGCAGCATTTCCCTGTAGTATCTCTGATTTTCATTTTTGAACTTCTCTCCCATCACGTCTTCACGGTTAAAGACCTTGATTATGCGCATCCCCTGAATAGCCTCTCCTATCCTGTGTGTTACCAGTGATATCCTTCTCTGGGCATCCTTCCTCTTCTTTTTCACCCTCTTGCCGAATTTTCTCGTGCTCAGACCGATGAAGGGAAGCAGGATCAGGGTCATCAGTGTCAGGTCCCACCTCCTGTAAAATGCTATTCCCAGCAGGAAAACAACCGTGGGGATTTCCATGACAAAGGTTCTCATCACATGAGAGATCAGACCGTTCAGTACTTCCACGTCATTAATTATCCTTGATATGATAACACCTGATGACTCCCTGTTGAAAAAACCGACGGGCAGCGTCAGGATATGGTTGAACAGCCTGTTTCTCATCTCCCTCATTAACTTCATACCAGCAGACTTCATCAGGTATGTCTGTCCGAATCCCACCAGGCCCTTTGCGGTAAAAAGCAGGACGATGCCGAGGGGGACAAACCTGAGATACTCATATTTCTTCGCCACCAGTACGTCATCGAGGGCTGGCTTGACAATCCAGGCTATAGAGGCTGTTATACCGGAGACAATAAGGCCGAGGACGATACCTCCCACCACTCTCGGCCAGTAGGGTTTGGTGAGAGTGATTATCCTTTTAAACATCCGCATGGATTATAGTATAAAAGAATATGCAACCATATATAAAGCTCATATGAAAGAATCGCAGATAAAGCCTTTCCGGCAGGCCCTCCTGCCCGCAGGCGGTATTTTAATGCCGCTGTAAGGTTTATGTAAAGAATGATCCCGGATAAGCCGAAACAACAGAAATAATGATATCTGTTCAACTTTTAAACCGTCTTCGTGCAATTTTGAATGTTAAACCCGGAGATTAAAAAGGCTTAATCCGGCCGGAGACCAAACGGCATTTTAAAAAATTTATTCTCATTTATATTAAACTACATGATTGGAGATTAAATTGTGTTAACTTCTCAACCGGCAGGAGGAGACGAACGGAATGATCAGGATACCTGATGACCTTTTATCAATGATTATCAAGAAGGCCCTGTCAACCGGCGGTGATTATGCGGATGTTTTTGTTGAGCATCAGATACCGCTGTCAATACATCTTGAAGATGACAAGATAGAAAAGCTCGTCTCAGGCATGGATGCCGGCATCGGCGTAAGGGTCATATTCGGTGACAAGACAGCATATGCATACAGCAATGATTTCTCGAAGGACTCACTGATGGATATTGCGGGGACTGTCGGCAGGGCGGTGAAAGAAGGCACGGAAAGGGACGCTGTATTCGACCTGAGAAAGGTCAGGCCCCGGGTTGATTTTAAAATAAAGGATTATCCTCCAGATGTTGAGATCGGCAAAAAAATATCCCTTGTGGAGGATGCAAACAGGGCCGCAAAAGGCGTCAGCGCCAGCGTCAGGCAGGTGTCCGTAATTTACAGGGACTCTGTACAGAATGTCTGTATTGCAACATCGGACGGTACAATTACGGAAGAAGAACGTGTTTACACCCTTGCGCTTGTCCAGGTCATCGCCGCCGAGGGCGATGTCCTGCAGACCGGATATGAGCCTGTGGGCGGGTTGTCGGGTTTTGAGCTCTTTGATGAACATCCTCTTGATGACATAGCGGCGAGAACAGCGCGTAAGGCGGTGGAGATGCTGAAGGCCCCGAAGGCCCCCGGCGGGAGAATGCCGGTTGTAATCTCCGCAGAGGCAGGGGGCACAATGATACACGAGGCCGTTGGACACGGCCTGGAGGCCGACCTTGTACAGCAGGGATTATCGGTTTACAGCAACAAGGTCGGACAGCGGATAGCATCACCGCTGATTACCATTGTCGATGACTCGACACTCCCCAATAAAAGGGGTTCCTTCCGTTTTGATGATGAAGGCGTGCTCTCGCAGCGGACCGTACTCGTCGAAAATGGCATCCTCAAGGGATATATGTATGACAGGCTGACCGCAATGAAGGAGGGTGTTTCTTCAACGGGCAACGGCAGGCGGCAGTCATATAAACACAGGCCGATTCCAAGGATGAGCAATACATTCATCGCCCCCGGTGAGGGGGATCCGGGGAAGATACTGGGGTCCGTTGAAAAGGGCTTTTTTGTTAAAAAAATGGGAGGAGGCCAGGTCAATACCGTTACAGGAGAGTTCGTTTTTGATGTTTCCGAAGGCTACCTGATTGAAAAAGGACGGATCGGAGAACCTGTAAGGGGGGCCACACTTATAGGCAACGGCCCGGAGGTTCTCAAATCCATAGACATGGTCGGCAATGACATCGGATTTGCAATAGGCACATGCGGCAAAGACGGCCAGGGGGTGCCGGTATCCGATGCAATGCCCACTGTCAGAATTCCGGAGATGGTTGTGGGAGGCGAGGTCTGAATTAACATCGGTAAATATGTTCCGGCGGCGCCGGATTGTGTGTAATGTAAACACTATCGATGTAATTATGATACATCTGTAATTGTTATCATGTTGATTTTTAAGAATATTTTTTCTGGTATTTAATTTGCTTAAGGATAGTGACTATGCGATTCCAGAACACCTTAAAAAGAGAGGTACTTGTAAGCGGGCGGGGGCTCCATACCGGCAGGGAGATTAATATGAAACTCTCTCCGGCCCCGAGGGATACCGGTATAGTCTTTATAAGAACAGACAAGAGAAATGTCAGGATGAAGGCCACCGTTACTTCTGTCGCCGGAACCACCTTTGCAACCACACTCGCTTCAGAAGGCGTGAAGGTGGGAACGGTGGAGCATCTTCTGGCTGCGTTTGCAGGGCTTAATATAGACAATGCATACGTGGAGCTGGACGGTCCTGAGGTTCCGATAATCGACGGCAGCTCCCTGCCTTTTGTCTCAAAGATAATCGAGGCCGGGATAGCAAAACAGGCAAAGACCATCTCCTGCATAAGAATCCTGGAACCCGTCGTTGTTATTGAAGGGGCATGTCAGATTGCAGTTACGCCGTATGAGGGCACGAAAATAACATACCGCCTGTTTCATACCCACCCGGCATTCGGAGAGCAGAAGCTGGGAATTGATATAACGACAATGAATTTTATCAATGAAATCGCCCCTGCGAGGACCTTTGGATTCCTCAGGGATGTCGAAATGTTGAGGTCAAGAGGGCTGGCAAGGGGCGGTTCGCTGGAAAATGCGATAGTGCTCGGCGACAAGGAGGTCTTAAACGGAAACAAGCTCAGGTTCAAGGATGAGTTTGTCAGACACA
>JAADFS010000280.1 GCA_013152795.1 Deferribacteres bacterium | reverse complement strand
GAATTCGAGGCGACCATAAATTCCGGCATCGAAAAGGAGATAGTGTTTACCGTGGAACTCCTCAGGGTATGGAATTTCTGGCCCGATGAATTCGTGGTATCGAAAAAGATCAAGAAGGTCATCAGATATGACAACCTCAGGGAGCAGTACAGGGCATCCTCGTATGACGGGATTGTCCGCACTGAAAAAAAATTCAGGGATTACGGCGCGGTGAAGAACTGGATTTTCAGGGTTGACGGCATCAATCTCGCGCACATAAAAGAGCTGGAGCCCGGGCGTTATTACCTGAGGGCCATAGTGGAGTCAAAAAGCCTGAAACAACTGCCGCTTACAGGGTTCCTGATGCACTTTATACCAGAAGTGGAGATGAGTCTCGCAAGGGAATCCAAGCCCTTTGTCGTGGAGGGCGTGCGATGAAAAACCTCAAGGCGCTTCTCGGACTGTTTATACTGAGCTTTGCGGCGATAATCGTCACGGGCGTGGTGCTCAACTATCTCGGAATCGAGCACGGCCCCCTCCTTATCAAGATCGGTTTCATATTCGTAATCGTAAATGTAATACTCTACCTCCTGCTCCTGATCTTCTTTGTGGGGCGAAACCTCGTCCACGTCTATACAGAGAAGAAACGGAAGGCCATAGGCTCGAAATTCAGGACAAAGCTTGTCGCCTCTTTCCTCGGGCTTGTGCTCATACCGTCCGCCCTTCTTTTCATCCTCTCGAATCAACTGATAAACAATTCCATTGATACCTGGTTCTCCCTCGAGGTGCAGAAACCCATATATGATTCAATGGATATAGCCAGGACCTTTTACTTCAAGGAAAGGCAGAACGCCGCTGAGTATGCGAAACTCCTTGCATCAGACGAAAATCTCCTGCCCCGCGGCCCGCGGAAAAACCCCGACAGCAGCGGGTTCATCAGTTATCTCCTGACCGCACCGGACAATTCGGACCTCGTGAGAGAGGCATTCAACGGCACAGCGGGCACAGATGTGCTGTCAACGGACAAGGGCGACATCATAAGGGCTGCGGCCCCTGTCGTGGAAGGGGAGGGGGTTACAGGTGTTGTCGTGGTCGAGACCCTGATCCCGCGGGAACTCGTGACCAAAATGGAATCCGTCCAGAGGGCGTTCAACGATTACCTGCAGATCAAGACCCAGCAGAACCCCATAAGGTTTTTATATTTCCTGATGCTCACCGTAGCCACGCTGCTGATCATCTTTCTTGCGCTGTGGGTGTCGCTCCGTATCGCCAAGGGCATAACAGTGCCCATACAATCGCTTGCCGAGGCGACAAAGACCGTTGCGCACGGTGATCTCGACTTCAGGATCGACCTTGACAGGGATGATGAAATAGGCATGCTGATCAACTCTTTCAACAAAATGCTTGACGAGATACAGGAAGGCAAGCGCTCCCTTGAACGGGCCTACAGGGAATCCGACCGCCGGAGGCTCAGCATGGAATCCATCCTTGAGAGTATAAACACAGGCGTTATATTTTTCGACCGTTCGGGCAGGATAACCACCCTGAACAATGCCGCATGTTCCATGCTCGGCATAGACCGGCGGGATATAGAGGGCAGAAGCCACAAGGTGCTGCTCAGCAGGCTCAAATCCGACGAGCTGATCTCAATGGTCAAGCGTCTCAGTGAAAAAGGCTTCGGCGCCGTTGAAAAGGAGGTTCATATCTACATAAACGGCAGGCCCATGGACCTGAGGATTTATATGACCATTATCAAGGATTCGGCAAACAAATTTTTCGGCACCCTTGCGGTATTTGATAATCTCACCGAGATCATAATGGCGCAGAGGGCCCTTGCATGGCAGGAGGTCGCGAAGAGAATCGCCCATGAAATCAAGAATCCCCTTACGCCTATAAGGCTGTCAGCGGAAAGGGTTCTGAAAAAGTGGAACGAGAAGGCTGAGGATTTTGAAGAGATACTGAACCGCTCAACAAGGACAATCGTGCATGAGGTAAACAGCCTCAGGTCGCTTGTGGATGAATTTTCAAGATTCGGCAAGATGCCCAAGATACACCTTGAATCAATCAATATCAGGACGGTCATTGAAGAAGTGGCCGAGCTTTACATCAATCTTAAGGATGTGGAGATACTGACTTCATTCACCGGCGACATGCCCGAGATCGAGATCGACAAAAAACAGATAAAGATGGCCCTGATCAACCTTATAGACAATGCAATCCAGGCGAAGACAAGAAAGATATGGCTGAACACTTCTTACAATCCGGCGCTGGACCTTGTGAGGATAGAGGTTGCGGATGACGGAACCGGCATAAGGGAAGAGGACAAGGACAAGCTCTTTTTTCCGTATTTCTCGACGAGGAAAGAGGGAACCGGCCTGGGCCTGGCGATTGTCAACAGCATAATATCAAAACACAGGGGATATATAAGGGTGCAGGATAATGAGCCGAAGGGCACGCGGTTTATCATTGAATTGTCCGTGGGACAGAAGTGAATATGCTATACTTGGATGTTGCATAAACGGGGAGGAAAGGATTTTCTTCTTGTAACTTATGGGCAAGGCGGCGAAGGCTACTATACTTGTAGTCGATGACGAACAGAGCATACTTGAGACACTTACCGGCATCCTTGAGGATGAAGGCTACCATGTGGTCACTGCATCATCCGGGAAAAACGCCCTGGCGAAATTCAGCTATGCTGCGCCGGATATAGTGCTGCTGGATGTATGGATGCCGGACATGGACGGCATTGAAACATTAAAACGCATGCGGGAGAAAAAAAAGGACGTATGCATAATAATGATCTCCGGGCACAGCAATATCGACACGGCCGTTCATGCGATCAAGCTGGGCGCGTATGACTTTCTTGAGAAACCCCTGTCGCTTGAAAAGATACTGATCCTCGTCAGGAGGGCGCTTGAGAAACAGAAGCTCGAGAAGGAAAATATCGAGCTGAGAAACAGCATATCCCGCAAGTGGGAAATCATCGGGGAAAGCCCCAAGATAGTCGACCTGAAGAACAAGATAATGCAGGCCGCCGCCTCACAGGGCAGGGTTATCATATTCGGTGAAAGCGGGGCCGGCAAGGAGCTCGTGGCCAGGGCCCTGCACAATGAAAGCAACAGGAAAAACAAAAGCTTTATCGAGGTCAACTGTGCGGCCATTCCGCATGAGCTTATCGAGAGCGAACTCTTCGGCCATGAAAAGGGCTCCTTTACCGGCGCGTTTGAGAGCAAGAAGGGCAAATTCGAGTTGGCGCATGAAGGCACGCTTTTCCTTGACGAGATAGGCGATATGTCGCCTGCCACCCAGGCAAAGGTACTGCGGGTAATTGAGACACAGGAGTTCCAGAGGGTGGGCGGCAGCAGAAAGATAAAGGTGGACGTCAGGATAATCGCAGCCACCAATAAAGACCTGCATGCAGAGATAGAAAAGGGGAACTTCAGGGAGGACCTGTATTTCAGGCTCAATGTGATTCCCATTACCGTGCCGCCACTGAGGGAGAGGAAAGAGGATATCCCCCTGCTGGTCAAGTACTTTCTTGAAAATTTCGCGCAGCAGTACGGGCAGAAACCCAAAAAGGTCAGCAAGGCGACCCTGCGCGCACTCATGGATTACGACTGGCCCGGCAATGTGAGGGAATTGAAAAACACCATAGAGCGCTTTGTGATCATGAATCCGTTTGAAACCATTGATGTCAGGGAGGTGCAGACCTACAGCAGGGTGGTAAAAAACCACTACAGTTCCTGCAAGACCCTGAGGGATGCACGGGAGCAGTTTGAGAGAGACTTCATCCTGAAGAAACTCCAGGAAAACAACTGGAACATTTCAAAGACAGCGGAAGACCTCGAAATAGAGAGAAGCAACCTCCACAGGAAGATCAAGGCCCTTGGAATAGAAACGCCCTGAGCGGTGTTGATGAATCCCAGGCCCAAATGGTATAATGTCCCTTAAAACCGCAGGAGACAGCTTCTTGAATCTGATGGAAAACAAACAAGCCGGCCCGGCATCAGGGCGCATGATAAGCCGGAGAAGGGTCATCTCCATGGGCCTGACGGCTGTTGCCTTCAGTTGTATCCCCTCCAGGGCGCTTGCCGCGCTGCAGGGCATTGCCGGGCCTGATGAACGCAGGCTCTGCTTCTATAATCCGTACACGAGGGAGAAGCTGGATACGGCTTACTGGAGAGAGGGCAGGTATATCCCCGAAGGGATTGAAGGAATAAACTATATACTGCGTGACATCCGGACAGGGAAGGTAAAGGACATGGACAGGAGACTCCTTGACCTCCTCTTCGCCCTCAATCAGGAGCTCGGCAACAGCAAGCCGTTTCATATTATCTCAGGCTACCGCACGCCGAGGTCGAATGCACTTCTCAGAAAACGGAAAAAAGGGGTGGCAAAGAACAGCCTGCATATGTACGGCAAGGCGGTGGATATCCACGTGCCCTCTTACGACATCAGGGATGTCCGGCGCGCGGCCATAAGGCTCAGGGGAGGCGGCGTAGGCTATTATCCGCACTTCAAGTCCCTCCATCTGGATGTGGGAAGCATACGCTACTGGAGGGGGTAAACCCCGGCCTGTATTACTGGATCCACAGGAGTTTTCTGAATATCCACCCTGTATCGCCGAATTCATCCATGACCTTCACCCATGCGCCTTTTTTCTTTATTACCTTGAAAGAATCATACTTCAAGGCCGGGCTCAGGGCGCTCTTGCTGTATCCTGTGCCTGGTCCGGTCCTGACATTGATCTTGTCGTTTTTGACCACGGCACACTTGATCTTGTCCGTTACCAGCTTTCTGTAGATCCAGTGAACATCACCGTCAACATCCTTGACCTTGTACCAGTTTCCTTTTCTGGCCAGTTTCTTGAAGGGCATGTATTTGAAAACTTCCCATGTTTTCTCGTAATTGGTCCCCGGCCCGCTCCTGAGGTTGGCCTCCGAGACATTGACGCACAATGCATGGGAATACCCGCTGAACATAATCAGGACAAAGAAAACGGTTATGCAAAAAACAGTCTTTTTCATGCAACCCTCCGTTTTTGTATTATTACTGTTTTAAACTTTAAAAGTAATTATGTCAAGTTATCCGGCACTACCGCCTCCCCCTGAATGCCAGAATCATATAGCCTGAATACAGTATAAGGATGCCCCCGATCAGGGCGGTCAGCCCCGGCAGCTCGTGCAGGAAGACCAGTGCCAGCACTATCGCCCCCACCGGCTCGAAGTAACCGAGAATCGCGGCCTCATTGGCCTTTACGCTTTTAAAGCCCTGGACATAGAGCAGGGGTGCGATGGTGGAGTGCAGAATGCCCATGGTTACAAGGTAGGGCCAGGACTGCAGCGGCACCTCCATGTTGAAGACAAAAGGCAGCAGCACTATGGCGACAATGCCGTTCTGAATGAATATTATGAGAAGCGAGGAATACAGCGATGCTATCTTCCGGACAATGATAATCAGAAACGCGTATGCCAGCCCTGACAGGGCGCCCGCCATGATCCCGAGGCTCTCGCTGCTTTCGTGGGGCACATCCGTACCGGTGGGGGTGCCGCTGAAGATGAACCACAGTCCGACAGAGGAAAGGATGATGGCAATCCAGGTGGTCCTGTGGATTTTCTCTTTCAGCAGCAGCGGCGCCAGTATCGCCACAAACACAGGGGCGGTGTAATGCGTGAGCACGGCATTGGCTATCGTTGTATGGCGGAACGCATAGTAGAAAAGCATGGTGTTTGCGATAAAACAGACAGGGGAGACAACCAGCAGAACGGCGCTGCGCATATCCTTGGCCGAACGCCTTACGGTTTTCAGCAGGCCGCTTGATGCCAGCAGAATGAACTGCAGAGTGCCTGCGATCACGGCGGTATAGAATATAATCCCCTCATTGGGCAGCTCGATCTTTCTGATAAAGATTCCGAGGGAACTCCATATGAGGATAGCGGTGACGATCTTCAGGTAGCCCATTTTTATGCCGGTCGGTTATCGATAAGGTTCCTTATTTTTTCCCTGTTGCCGTGTGTGAGTCGTCGATCTTCAGTACCTGTTTCAGGACAAAGGACCTTATCTCCCTGGCCGGCAGGAGCTTCTGGAGGATTTTCCCGTTGTCCGTAAAGGGGATGAGGATGTCGCCGAACACATTGCCGCAGGCGCACTTGTAGTTCTTTTTATTGTTCGGGACCGTAAGCGGCGCCCTGCATTTCTTGCAGCGCAGCACCCTCTTGCTGCCGGACCACTTGCCCCTTTTGGCAACAGGCCTGCCTTCCACCTCCACTATATCCATTGAGAAATCTATGACCGGCGCGCTGCTTATGGAGGTGCCTATGCCGTAGGCATCCACGAGTTCGTTCAGCACCGGCACGTCCTCCTCGGTGATTCCCCCGCTGACAAACAGCCTGATATTGTCATAACCCCTCAGGTCAAGTTCCCATCTGACCTCCTGAAGGATGCGGTAGAAGTCCCCCCTCCTTGAAGCAGGGGTGTCGAGCCTGACCGCAAAAAGCCTCTTGCCCATAGCCTCCGCAACATTCAGGGCCTCGAATTTTTCATCAAGGAATGTATCGATAAGGACAACCCTCTTGAGTTTGCGTTTCAGAACCTCATCGTATGCCCTGATCGCCTCGACCGTGGAGCCCATGCAGATGACCAGTGAATGGGGCATGGTCCCCATGGGGTCCTCCCCTATGATCTCGCCGGACTTTACGACCGCGACCCCGTCGCATCCGCCGACATACGCATTCCTTTCTATCATGGGGGCCAGCACAGGGTGCATCCTTCTGGCACCGAAGCTTATAACGGGACGTTCCCCGGCAAGCTTCTTGAAGCGCGCCGCCTTTGTGGCAATGCCCGATGCCTGGCACAGAAGCCCGAGCAATGCCGTCTCAAACACGCAGAAATCCCTGTACCTGCCCTCGATCTCCATCACCGTCTCGTACGGATAAAAGACCGTACCTTCACGCAGCGCCCTTGTCCTGACCGGAAGATTCTCCAGGATACAGGCGACTTCCTCCATTCCGGCCAGCACCGCCCACTTCCATCCATCCGGAAGGGTCTTGGCCATGAACTCGGCCTTTACAACAGGGTTTATCTTCCTGGCCTTGAGTATCTCAAGGGTGCGTTCAAAATACACGTCCGTTACCTTGCCTTTTACTATGTCTTTCGGGTCCGCAGTATGAAACATGATTCCTCCAGTTAAAAGCATATTAAAAACATAACAGAATAAATCTCCCGGTGCCGCGCGGGGGAAGGGGTAAATGATCTATACGATGGCGACTCCCAGGACGTTTTTCATTATCCTGAGCGCCGCCTCATGGTCTTCCTTCGCCAGTCCGGCCACTCCGTCTTCAACCACTTCGACCTTATAATCCCTCAGCACCGCATCAGAGGCGGTAAACATTACACAGATATGCGTCACGCATCCGGTGAGCCTGAGGCGCTCCACACCGAGTTTCTTCAACGTCTCATCGAGTGCCGTGTTGTAGAATCCCGAGTAGGTCGTCTTTTCGATCACGATATCCTCTTTGCCCGGCCTGAGTTCATCTATTATTTCAGCGCCTTTCGTACCCCTGACCGCGTGTGCAGGCCAGCCGAATTTGGTGAACTCCCTGTCATCCCTGTCATGGGCGTCACAGATGTAGATAACACGGCCGCCTGACTCCCTTGCCCTTTGTATTTCCCTCTTTATGGCAGGGATAATCTTTCTTGTCTCCGGCACCTCGAGCGGCGCCCCCTCAAGGACGAAATCATTCAACATGTCTATTACAAGAAGGGCCTCTCCAGACATAACGACCTCCTTACTGCGGTTTTATCTGTTTTTAAATTTCTCCTTCAGTGCCTCTTCAACGACCGCGGGAACCAGCCCCCTGACAGAGCCGCCGAAAGATGCGATCTCCTTGACCACGGTTGATGAGAGAAATATATACTCCTGGCTCGGCATCATGAAAACCGTCTCTATGTCCGCGTCAAGATGCCTGTTTATCAGGGCCATCTGCAGCTCATAGTCAAAGTCGGAGACGGCCCTCAGACCACGCACAATGGCCACACTCTCCCTTTTCCTTGCATAGTCAACCAGCAGGCTGCTGAAGGGCTCGGTGCTCGCCCCGTTGAAATCACTCACCGAGTTTTTTATCAGTGATATCCTTTCCTCTATTGTAAACAGCGGGTGTTTTTTCCGGCTCGGCGCAACTGCGATCACGATCCTGTCGAATATCTTCAGTGTCCTTGTGATCAGGTCTATATTATGACCGTTGGTGATCGGGTCGAATGTGCCGGGGTATATAGCGGTTTTAGTCTTAGCCATTATTCACCTGTCCTGTTCCGCCCCCGCCCCCTAACCATCCGGGGGACTTGTTTCATTCTGCGTTCTGACAACTACACCCTGCACCCTTAACTTTGAACTCAGAACCCGGAACCCGCAACTTGCAACCCGGGAACTCCTCTGCCCGTTTATGTAATATTAAGGTTAAGGTTTTTATACAGCGTTGAAAATTTATTCTCATTCAGCCCTGCGGTAAAGGCTGAGCACGGTATCTCCGTAGTGATAATCTTTCACTTTTTGCAGGGTATTGAATTTCCCGGGCAGTCGTCTTTTTGCAAAATGCTCTGCCGCCACTATGCCGTTCCGGCTCAGAACAGCCGCCCTGTCAATAGCGGAAAGGGCATGGACTATTTCATCCGTGTGGTACGGCGGATCCAGGAATATTATATCAAAGGTCATCTGATTTATCTT
>JAADFS010000279.1 GCA_013152795.1 Deferribacteres bacterium | reverse complement strand
GGAGATTTTTTCCCTTTATAGAAAAGCTGACCGCCGGCACCGGGGATTTCCTGGCCGGGAAAGAAACCGTTGTAATGAAAACGCCTTACGCAAAGATCGGCAACCTCATCTGCTATGAAATCATTTTCCCGGGCCTCGTCAGGAAATTCGCTGAACGAGGCGCGGACGTTCTGGTGACCATCACCAATGACGCCTGGTTCGGCCGCACCTCGGCGCCGTACCAGCACTTTGCCATGGCCGTGTTCAGGGCGGTTGAAAACAGGGTCCCGGTCGTCAGGGCGGCCAATACCGGGATATCAGGGTTCATAGACTCAAGGGGAAGGATCATCAGCAAAAGCGATATCTTCGTCGAGGCCGTGTTGACGGAAGATATTGCACGCGGCGGAGGGAAGAGCCTTTATACACGATACGGCGACCTCTTTGCCTATTCCTGCGTACTCATCGCCGTATTACTGCTGGCGGTCAACATGTTCTCATCCGGGAAAGACTGAGGCTTCGCGAAGGTTTTACGGCAGCCTGCCTTTTTATCTCATGCCTTTTCTGGCCGCTTCTTCTTCAAAGAATTTTCCGGTAAAGCACTTCCCACTCAGGACTGCCTTCATAAATCTTTTTCGAGTAGGACTGCAGCTTTCTCCTTACCGACTCGTCGATATCCTCGGCAAGCTTCATCTCGTTAATAATAACCCTTTTTATCTCGCGCCTGACAATGCCCTCCTCCTTGAGAAGGGAAATTTCTGATGAGCCCGTTGAGGACAACGTGTGTGAGGTGGGTTATCTTGTCATCGGAGAGTCTCATAGGATGATATTGCGTTCCCTGACAAGTTTCTGCTTGGTCATTTCAAAAAGCCTGCGGTAGTCAAGGCGCCCTTTTTCTATCTCGGAGTCAAACTTCTTCAGGATCTCCCTGACCTCCTGGTTCAGCCTGTCTTCCACCATAAGCTCATCAAGCATCAGCTCCTCAAGCACGGCGGTAACCTGTTCGCGGGGAGCCTTCAGCTCGATATATCCCTTTTTCAGGAGATTCTCCATGATCTCCCGTGCCATGACAGGCACCCAGCTTTTCGGTATCCTCATTACTTCTCTATAAAGGGCAAAAGGGCTATGTTTCTGGCCCTTTTGATTGCTTTTGTCAGCTCTCTCTGGTGTTTTGCGCAGTTGCCGGTCATCCGGCTGGCGACTATCTTACCCCTTTCGGTAAGATAGTGCCTGAGAGTCTTGACATCTTTATAATCAATATATTCAACCTTATTTGCACAGAACTTGCAAAATTTTCTTCTCTGAAATCTTCTATAGTGCAATTGCAACTCCTTCTTTTATTTTGATTTTGAATTTCCGCATCAGGCTGCTAAAACGGTTCGAGGTCGGTCGTCTCATCAGGCGGCGGGGCCATATCTCCTCCGAGTGTATCCACATCCACGGCCTCATGCTTGCGTGAGAGAAAACGCACATTCTGGGCAACCACTTCATGCCTGCTCCTCTTCTGGCCTTCTTCCGTCTCCCAGCGCCTTTCCTGCAGCCTCCCTTCAACAAGCACCGCGCTTCCCCTGTTCAGATACTGCCCGCACGTATCAGCCTGCTTGCCGAAGACCACTACGTTTATAAACGTGACGTCCTCTTTGACTTCATCGGCCTGCTTGTACTTGCGGTTTACCGCTATGCCGAAATTACATACCGAAGTCCCCTGCGGCGTATATCTCAGTTCGGGGTCCCTCGTGAGATTTCCCATAAGAATGACTTTATTGAACATGGTGTTTTACCCTCCCTGAGATACTGTGCCCTCTCCTGATTCCACAGCCTTTTCCTCTGCTGCTGCGGCTGCATCACCAGATGTGCCGTCTGCCTGTTCGGCCTGCGGGTCGGTTTGTGATGATGCAGGGGCCGGAGACGGCATAAGGGCCTCTATCTGTTTCTTCTTTGTGAGCTTGACGACCATGAATTTCAGAACCGAATCAACAACATTGCAGAGTTTTTCGAGTTCCGAGATGGTCGGGGGGGGGGCCTTGAACTGCAGGAGAATATAGTTGCCTTTTTGCTGTTTGTTAAGGATGTACGCCAGCTTGCGGCGGCCCCAGTTTTCCGTTTTTAATATCTCGCCGCCCTGTTTGATAATCACGTCCCTGATCTTTTCAACAATCTCTTCCACCGAGCCGTCGTCAAGATTCGGGTCGAGTATCACGATTTTCTCGTAATAATTCATTCGTGCCTCCTTATGGATCAGTTCTTTTCCTGAAAGAAAAGACTAAGCCCTTGCTTTTTCAAAAGTAAGGGCAAAGAGTCTATTTTTATATCATATCCGCCGGTTAAAAATCAAATCCGCCGCGCCCGTGTGCTTGTTTGCGGCCTTTCCCTTGATATTTGACATCCAAATCCATAATCTAAACTGTAAGGATTTGCAGCCGTTGGAATATGCTGATTTTATACCCCGTTTTGCCGGTTAACTTATAATAAACAGTCGGGCCCGCAGCCCGGCCCCCCTTAGAAAGTGTCAGGCTGTGAGGCCTGACCTGTTGTTTTTTAATTGAAAATGGAGAAATTACATAAGAAATACAGGAAGCTCTGGGGCAATGAAGCGGAGATGCTGGTGTTGCAGCGTAAGATAATCGACGCCAAGCCCGTCCTTCAGGCCATGTACAAAAATTTTTATTCCGAGGTCAGGGGATTCATCCCGGAAAGGGGGCTGAATGTTGAAATCGGCACCGGACATGGATATACGAAGATGTTTTTTGAAAACATCATCCAGACCGACAGGGTGCTGACGCCGCATATCGCGGTGTGCAACGATGCCCAGGCCCTGCCGTTTAAGGACGGCTCACTGGATACCATCATGGTCTTCGGCGTACTGCACCATATGAAGAGCCCTGATGAGTTTTTCAAAGAGGCGCGGAGGGTACTGAAAAAAGGCGGAAAGATAGTGATGGTTGAACCCTATGTGAGCCTTCTCTCATATCCCATATACAAGCTCGTTCATCATGAGGGCCTGAACCTTAGTACAAAGGCATGCGACTCGGAAAAATACCATCTCCTGGACGCCAATATCGCCATACCGACCATCTTCTTCAAAAAACGCAAAAAGGAATTCGAGACCAGATATCCAGACCTGAGGATCATTTACGAAAGCTACCACACACCGTTTCTGTTTTTCGCATCTGGCGGGTATATCCATCCCAATCTCCTGCCCCGGCCCCTGCTGCCGGTGTTATTGTGGCTTGAAAAAACACTGCGCCCCCTCGGGAAATGGATAGGCTCAATGATGACCAACCATAATCATACAGAAAAACTGATCTGTCCCACCGGCGTTCGTCCAAGTTGAACGTCTGATTATCCAATCCCTTTTATCGATAATGCCTTGCAGATTTTTCCGACAGGGAATATTCCGCACGGCATATCAACTGCCCGTGATTCGCGTCCGTTGTTCGTGACCGTAAAAGACACTCAACAGAAACGGACACGGTTAACCGACACGGAGAACGGCTTTTTTCCCGTTTGCCAGGCAGCCTCCCTTGCCGATTTATGCAACATTAAGGATTATCTGAAAAATTCATGATGCTTTCAATGATACGGAAGGACAGGGGGGCATGTAGTGAGTGCCATTATAAAATTAGTGCAAGATTATAATTTCCCAAACAAATATTTTTTTTTATACTTCCAAAATAAAAAACTGAAAACAGGTTGGATCATGACTCACAACCCGCTTATTTTCAATCTGTTGCAAGGCAACAAGCCATGAGGAGGTGTGATTTATGGAACAAAACCCCCGATTTAATTTAAAAGATTTTCTGCCAGCCGGTATCAA
>JAADFS010000278.1 GCA_013152795.1 Deferribacteres bacterium | reverse complement strand
TCAGCGCCTTTGCGGAAGAAGACGTGGTAAGCCTTATCGAGCAGCAGCGTCTTGCGCTCCAGAAGAAAGAAGAGATGGTAAGGCAGGAGACCGCGAGGCTCAGGATACTGAAAGACGAGGTAAGCCGGGACATAGAGAGGTATGAGAAGCTTCTGAAGGACATAGACAAATCGCTGAAAAAGGCGGAGGAGACAAGCAACAAGAGGTTGAAGCATATTGCAAAGGCTTACGAGGCCATGGCGCCTGAGGATGCTGCATCGAGGCTTTCAGGGCTTGACAATAAGACAGCGGTGCAGATACTGCTTAAGATGAAGAGCAAAAAGGCCGGCCTTGTAATAGGCAACATGAAGCCCCGCAAGGCTACGCTGTTGACAAAAGAGATAGCAAGGCTGAAAAAGTAACATTATTCCCCCTTGAATTTCCGGGAAGGCTGTTTACCGTATGACATTACAGCGGTGACTGTGCTAAAATCTCTGGATGTGAAAGTTCATTGCTCTGAAGGTTCTTCACAGCCGGCGTGGTGGAATGGCAGACGCGTCGGACTCAAAATCCGATGGGCTTCGGCCCGTGTGGGTTCAACTCCCACCGCCGGCACCATATTATCCTTACAGTGGCATAAAGATACCGCCAGCGGGGCAGAGGAGTCTGCCGGGAAAGCTTTATCTGCGATACCTTAAGGAAATATTCCGCACGCCATATCAACTGACTGACCGTGCCGTTGTCCGTGACCGTAAAAGACAAACAACAGAAACGGACACGGTTAACCGACACGGAGGACGGCCTTTTTCCCGTTATTTCCTGCAACAGAGACATATTTCCAATATCTATCGCTTTATAAAGGTTTTCCGGCAGACTCCTCTGCCCGTTTATGCAACATTAAGGTTATGATGTTAAGAGGGGTTATTGGCGGTGAAATATGTTCTGGGCATAGGATACCCCTTTGTTCAGTACAACCGTCACAGCCTCAGCCGCTTTTTCAACGGCCTCTTCCATTACCTCCAGCTCCTGCCTGTTAAAGGGGCGGAGGACATATTGCTCGGGCGGTATTCTGTCTGAGCGGCCGATTCCTACCTTTACCCGGATGAAATCACGTGTGCCCAGTGCATTTATAATGGATTCAATCCCATTGTGGCCGCCGGAGGAGCCGGACTTCCTGATCCTGACCACACCCGCCGGAAGATCGATGTCATCATGCACCACGAGGATACCGTCCGTGTCATATCTCTTGGCAGCGTCCTTCACCGCGATACCGCTGCGGTTCATAAAAGTCAGGGGCTTTATGAGGATCGCTTCCTGCTCCCCGATAAAGCCCCTTCCGAATATGTAATTTGCCGTTTTTTGTTTTACAGTGATTGATGATCTGGCTGCCACGGCATCAATAACCATGAAACCGATATTATGCCTGGTCTTCGCATAATCGTCACCCGGATTGCCCAGGCCGGCCACAAGCCACATGATATCAGACTATTTCTCTTCCTTTGTTTTTTTCTCTTCTTTCTTCGTCTCTTCTTCTCCCTCTTTGCCCTTGGCCTTGACCAGTTGCGGCTCGGCGGCCTCTTCCTCCGCGGCTTCAACGGGTGCTTCCTCTACAGGCGCGGTGACGGTAAGGACGACCTCGCCGGGATCATCAACTATCTTCACGCCTTCGTACTGCGGCAGGTCTCTGACATGCAGGGAATGACCGATCTCTACAAATCCCGCATCAACCTCGATCTTGGATGGTATCTGGGTGGGGAGGCATTCCACTTCAACCTCTCTCATGCGATGCTGAAGAATTCCGCCCATTTTAACCCCGACAGGCTTGGTGGTTATCACGAGGGGAACGGTTACAGTTACGACCTTTTCAAGCGAAACCTCCATGAAATCCACATGCAGCAGTTTCTCTGTTACGGGGTCATTCTGATAATCCTTTACAAGCACGGAGTGTTCAGCGGTTTTTTCTCCGTTTTCGTTGAGTTCAATGGTGATCAGGGCATGCTCGCCGACACCTGAGGAAATGAGTTTCGTCATCTCTTTCCTGTTGACTTTTATAGGTGTTGAATTGCCCTCCGAGTACACAACGGCAGGCAGCAGCCCCATTCTCCTCAGGCTTCTTGCGCCGCCTTTGCCCAGTTCGGACCTCTTGTCCGCCTTGATTAGTATTTTCTCCATTTCCTTTCAACCTCCATCCCGGCCTGAAGGGATAATCCGACATGCCGGTATAATCATTTTTCTACATAAAAAGAGAGCTGACCGATGTCTCTTCGTGTATTCTCTTTATTGCCTCTGCCAGCAGAGGGGCTACTGAGAGTACAGTAAGTTTTTTGCATTTCTCCTGTTTTTCATCCATAGGAATTGTATTTGTTACAATTACATCTTCAAGAACCGATTCGTTGATTCTCTCAAGCGCGGGGCCGGAAAGCACTGCATGCGCGCAGGCTGTTATAACACGCCTGGCACCGTTTTCCTTGATCGCAGCCGCAGCCTGAGTGGTGATTGTGCCGGCTGTATCAATCATGTCGTCAAAGACAATGGCGTTTTTGCCGTTTACATCACCGATGACGTGCATCACCTGCGAGACATTCGCCTTTTCACGCCTCTTGTCTATTATGGCCAGTGAGGCGTTCAGCCTTTTTGCAAAGGCCCTCGCCCTCTCAACGCCTCCGGCATCCGGTGAGACGATCACGAGATCGTTCAGATATTTTTTCTTCACATAGTCCGCCAGTACAGGGGCGGCGTAGAGATGGTCAACAGGAATACTGAAAAATCCCTGGATCTGCCCTGCGTGCAGATCCACAGTGAGCATCCTGTCTATTCCCACGGTTGTCAGCATGTCGGCAACCAGTCTTGCGGATATAGGGACCCGCGGCGCCACCTTCCTGTCCTGCCTGGCATAGCCGTAATAGGGGATAACCGCTGTAATTTTTGCTGCGGAGGCCCTTTTAAGGGCGTCTATCATCAGGAGCAGTTCCATTATGTTGTTGTTTACAGGCATGCATGTCGACTGTATTACAAAGACGTCCGCTCCCCTTACATTTTCGTTCACCTGCACCATTATCTCGCCGTCACTGAAATTCGAGACCGTGGCGTCACCAACCGGGATTCCCAGAACATTCGCAATCTCCTTAGCCAATGCCCTGTTGGAATTACCGGTAAATAATTTTATTCCTTCCGGCATATCGCCCCCCCTTTAATAATGAAGAGTCCTTGAGTAATACATGCAGTCAGCAGTGTCCCTGGTAATTCGCCTTGCAGTTGCATAAAAGTATAGCCGGCGGGCAGGGGGGTCTGAAGATTATACGGCATGCTCTCCTGCCCCTTTATGCAACGTTAAGGTTTAACATCGCCACCCGAAAGCGGCGGTATTGCACGTTAAACTCAAACTGCAACCCTGTAATTTTACCAGATACAATACATAAATGTAAAAATAATTTTATTCTCCCACGCAATCAAGGATTTTGTTTTCCTGCCCTCTGTTTTCACCGGGAATTTTGCCGTATATTTATTGTTCTTTTACCCTACAATTGAGTTGAGCCCTAAAGAAGTTGTTGCGTTTTACCGAAAAAAAAGCAACGATATATCGATGGCAGCAGGGTTTGGAATGTCAGGGGTTGAACCGCAGGATGGAACTTATCTGTTTTATTATAAAAAACCATGATAATTTTTATGAAAAGGAATAATGGCATGATTCGATCGCTTTTTTTTATATCACTTGCATTGTTTATCTGCATTTTATTTTCAGGGGGTTCCATATCCGGGACGGATTTAAAAGCCGAAGGCTGTGCCGGATGCCACGAAAAGATATACACTGAGGCCCTTGCCAGCCCATACCCTCACAGCGTGGCGAAGGACAGATGTGAATTATGCCATATTGTGCAGGGAAGGTCACAGGCGGAGGTTCAGAAGACACTTATAACCTTTCCGTTTTTTCAGAAGGAAGGGATACTATACCTTGATAATATTAAGAGCGGCCGCAGATACATGCTTGAGGCGGTCTTAACGGATGACAGCGGAGCGGACAGCAGGGTTTACCGGATAAATCTGGCTCTCCCGGAAGTGGAGGAATACAGCGATGAGAATTTTTTGCTGAAGCATATATCGGATGTGACGCTGGAGGAGGTAAAAAGGGGTATTTTTGCAGAGGCTGCCGTCTCGTGGCTTACCGATGCCCCGGCGACTTCGGAGATAGAATACAGCGGGGAAGAAGGTTATATACGCAGATTGGCAATCGGAGGGCAGTTCACGAAAAAACACATGATAATACTTAACGGCCTGAAAAACAACAATAAGTACTATTACAGGGTCGTCTCCAGGGATATATACGGAAATGTGATGAAGTCGGAAGAGCTGAGTTTTGATACCTCGGAGGACTTTTCCCGTGCCGTAACGCCGGAAGAGGACAGCGGGGATCTTCCCCTGATAAACAGTTTAAGGGCCTTCAGGACACCGGATTCAGAGGGCATATACCTGATGGTGTTTGCAAACAAGCCGTCCAGACTGTCGCTATGGCTGACGGAGATTGCTCCCGCTGGAGTCGATGACAGACACGCCCCGGGTCTTGCTGACGCAAGGTATTCAGCAATCGAGGTATGCAAGAAATGCCATATCCAGAATGCCTCCCATCCGGTCGGGGTGAGGGCAAGGGGGGAAAAAGTCAGAACGCCGGATGACCTCCCCACGATTGAAGGCGGGGTGATAACGTGTGTGACCTGCCACATGCCGCACGGAGGCAGGAAAATGTACTTTGCAAGAATGGATATGAATAAGGATATATGCATTAAATGCCACATAAAGGGTTACTGAGAAAGGGGTTGAAATGAGCGCCAGAAACAGGAGGAAAAAGATAAACTTCTCTGTCAAGAGACAGATGCAGATGAGACTTTTTTTCAGGGTCATCTCAATCGCCGCGGCCGGTATCGGGCTTATGGCGGTGATATTTTATCTTTACAGTTACAGGGAGATAAGCGGCAGCTACCGGCAGTTTCATATTCAGGCGCAGAATTTCCTTGATTACCTGCTGCCCGCGGTCATCCTGTCGCTGTCCGCCGCCATTGTTCTTGCTGCGGCTATAACCGTTTTTTTCCCCCATAAAATAGCAGGCCCCTTATACAGGATAGAAAAAG
>JAADFS010000277.1 GCA_013152795.1 Deferribacteres bacterium | reverse complement strand
CAGATTGAATATCCTGAAGGCCGCTATCAGGGCCACTATAATAAGTACTATGATTATCTTCTTTGTATGCCTGTTCTTCATTCCCCCTCCTTCCTGATTTTACTTAACGTTACGGTTGCATAAATGCTACCCGCGGGGCAGAAGAGTCTGCCGGGAATTGCCGGAAAAGAGACTGAATACCCTTGAAATCCAGCCTGATTTTCTTGCAACAGGTTTTTTTGCCGTGAACAGCGCTCCCACAGTATACTCTGATGTATGGAAGCCGGTCGTTCCTGCATACTCCACTTCACTGAAGCCTGCTTCTTCGAGCAGGCTGATCTGATCCCTTACAGGGATCGTACCGCCGATTCACTGAGACCACGCATCAAGGCTGCCGGACAAATCCTCCGGCAGTTTGTTTTCCAATACAACATCTGCAAACTGAAATCTTCCCCCTGGTTTAAGCACACGGTATATTTCCCTGAAACATGTATCTTTGTCGGGCGAAAGATTGATAACACCATTGGATATAACGACATCGAATGTGTGGTCGGCATAAGGTATATCTTCTGAATCGACCTTCTGGATTTCAATGTTTGAGATGCCTGCTCCGGCAAGATTGTCTTTTGCCCGCCTTACCATCTCTTCCGTCAGGTCGATTCCACAGACCCTCCCGCTTTCGCCGGCAAGCCCGGCCGCAACAAACATGTCAAAACCTCCACCGCAGCCGAAATCCAATACAGTATCTCCATGCCGGATTTCTCCTAAAGAGAACGGATTGCCCACACCGCAAAAGGATTCAAGAATTTTCGGGTCGGCCTTCTGAATAATCGCAGGGTCGTATCCAAGGGCATGTGCTCCGTCCCTGCCGGTGGGATATTGAAACTTCCCGTCAGCCGAAACGGAAACAGCAGAATATTTCTTCCTTATTACATTTCTGATTTCCTGCAGGTCCGCGGGAGAAAATCCCCCGGATTTCTGAGCCTTTGATACATGTTGATCCGGTGGGCACACCACGGCGCCCTTTGATGACGGTCAGGTCCTGGGCTTTTTATTATGTTTCATCGACTTCCCCCTCTGTTGTCAAAAGTTTACAGTGGCAAGAAACATCGCCGGCGGGGCAAGGCAGGCTGCCGGGAAAGCTTTATCTGCGATTCCTTAAGGAAATATTCTGCACAGCATATTGATATCTTTTGGAACTTCACTTTTCGTTATTTCCTGCAATAAAGACTTATTTCCAATATCCTATCGCTTTATAAGGGTTTTACGGCAGCCTGCCTTGCCGGTTTATGCAACATTAAGATTAAGGTATACTGTCGGTTCCGGATGCCAGCATGCTGATCTTTCCTTCCCGCGCCAGCTTGCTGAGAATAAAAATAATACTTTTTTGATTCAGCCGGAAATGTTCCGCCACCTCATCAGGGTCTACCCTTCCCCTTTCGTTCAGAAATTCCAGTATTTCCCTTTCGATCTCACTAAGCCAGTCATTAAAGAGCCCCCTGAGTTCGGGAGTGGAATAAGTCGCCAGTTCATAGGAATGGCTTATGGCCGAGATAACCTCCTTGCTCATCTCTATCGGACTCACACCTGAATCCGTGCACTCCTTGATTCAATGCTCCACCATATCAATGACCTGCCGGTTTTTCCTGCCTCCGGAAACGAGTTTCTGAAGCAATTCCTTTTTTTCCCTCTCCTGCATATCATTCAGGAGAGACTTAACTATGTTGTCAAGGAGTTCTTTCTTAACGGAAGGCCTCAGGCCCGACAGGATATCTTCCACTTTATCATCAGGCACAGCTTTCACCCCCTTCGCCTTACAGTGGCAAAACATCGCCGGCGGGGCAGAGGAGTCTGCCGGGAAAGCTTTATCTGCGATACCTTCAGGAAATATATCAAGTTCCCGTGATTCGTGTCCGTTGTCCGTGAACGTAAAAGACGAAAAAACAAAAAACGGACACGGTTAACCGACACACAGAACGGCCTTTTTCCCGTTATTTCCTGCAATAAAGACATATTTCCAATATCCTATCGCTTTATAAAGGTTTTCCGGCAGACTCCTCTGCCTGCTTATGCCACATTAAGGTTGTGTTACCAGCCTCTGCTTGAAACTGTTTCAGGCACATTTTCCTTATCCGGATCGCTGTTACTGATTGCATGAGAAAGCTCATCAATGATATCCATGAGTGATGGGTTCACGAGACTGTAGTAAATAAAAGGGCCTTCTCTTCGTGTTGTAACAATTTTCGCTTTCCGCAAGGCCCTCAGATGAAATGATACCAGTGTCTGAGACATTCCGGTGGTATTGATGATATCGGTTACCGTACGGGAAGCCTTGCTGATTACCATGACGATACCAAGACGGTTGTAATCACCCAAGACCTTAAAGACTCTTGCGAGTTTCTCTATTCCTCTGTCCATAATCCTATTAGCATTGGCACATATGAGCGCTTACTCATATGATATGCAGTATAAATATATTTGTCAAGAAAATTTTTTCCACATGTCTTGAAACCCTGAAACGGTTATCCTTAAGGTTGTTTCTTTTCCTCTATTTTTGCCTTGAACGCCCGCCTTTTCCACCGCCTCAATGAGTGTCTTCTCTGCAACCGAATCATCCACGATAACACGGGCCTTGTTATCTTTGCGGGACACCTCCACGTCCCTGACACCCTTAATCTGTGTCAAAGACTTCTTAACCGCAATGGGGCAGAGTTCAGTGGACATTCCCTCTATATCCATCACCACGCTCCGCTCCGCGGCGTTCACACAGACCGCGGTTCCGGCCAGGATCAGCAAAAAAGCCGCAAGTACAATCAAACTCTTTCTAAACATGACAGCCTCCTTGTTTTTGTTATAGCCACTACCCGTAAATCCAGATGATAACCTTCTGAAACGACACTGCAAAGACCAGCGTCACAACGGCCACCCAGAATATTCCGCGCGCAATCTTCTGCGCCCGCGGATCCTCAACACAGGCGCAATCCGGTTTTTTCAGGTAAAGCTTCCAGAAAGAATACCCCAGCATCAAGAATGCCGCTCCCAGCAGGTACGGCTTCAGAGGCATCAGGAACGACAGCTTTCCAAGAAATCCCACTGATGTGCCGAAGACAATAAAGATCACCGGCCCGATACATGAGGATGCAGCCAGAAGTGATGCCAGTATGGTTCCGAGACCTGATATGCTTTCCTTTTTCATAATTAATTCATAAGCTTAGGGACATGTTGAAATTTTGCATAGCTTACCTTTCTTGCTCCGGATCAAATTCCTGCCGCCCTCACCCCCCTTCATCCTCCGCAATCCTTCTTTATGGACATCCTCGCGGGAGCGTATGACAACAGGATAGCTCCCTGAGATAAAGCGGAAGAGTTCCCTGACGAGTTTGGGACGGGTAAGATAGTAGCACCGCTGTGCCCCGTCTTCATAGAAATCCACCACATCTATCCTTCTCAGGGCAGAGAGATGCTGGGACACGTTGGACTGGCGGATATCCAGCAGGTCCTGGATATCCGCCACGCATTTGGCACCCTTGGAAAGCTCATGCATTATCATGAGACGCGTCGGATGGCTCAGCAGCTTGAGTATCTCGGCCTTCTTCCGGTAATCGAGATCTTTCATGATATTGTTTCTCCTTTGCCGCTGCAGGCGGCGTTGGTTGTCCGGAGAGGAATCAGTATATT
>JAADFS010000276.1 GCA_013152795.1 Deferribacteres bacterium | reverse complement strand
TGAATGAACTGAAAAAATTCGGAATCAATTCCCCTTCAGAGCTTAATTCCTATATCGAGGAATACAGGAAATACTGCGCCTTTCTGAATGTTCATATGTATTCTTCACAGGAAGGCAGGAAAGAGATGGAGGCAGGATAATACGGGGCCTTACGAACACTATCCGTACTGCTTCATATACTCATCCACTTTCGCCGTCATCCTGTCTTTCTCCTGCCTGCTCAGGAATGAAGCCGTGAAGGAATTTTTTGCAAGCCTGCCGATATCCTCTTTCGTCATACCGAACGCCGTGGCAACGGCGAGGTAGTTCTCATTCACATAACCGCCGAAATAGGCCGGGTCATCGGAATTTATCGTAACCATAAGGCCGCTCCGCATCATTTCCCGGACCGGGTGTGACTCCATGGTGTCGATTACCCTGAGTCTGAGGTTTGACAGCGGGCATACGGTCAGCGGGATACGGCGGCGCGCCAGCTCTTCCGTCAGCGCCCTGTCATCAAGACAGTGGATGCCGTGGTCTATGCGGGAGACCTTCAGCAGGTCCAGGGCCTGCCTTATATATTCCGCAGGTCCTTCCTCGCCCGCGTGGGCCACTGTCAGAAAGCCTTCGCTGCGTGCGCGGTCGAAGACCCTCCGGAATTTTGACGGAGGATGGCCCACCTCCGTGGAATCCAGCCCTACGGCGATTATGCGGTCTTTAAAGGCGAGGGCCTGCTCAAGCGTCTCCATCGCGGCTGATTCATCGAGGTGCCTGAGAAAGCAGATTATTAATTTTGCGGATATGCCGGATTCTTCAGCCGCGTCTGTTACGGCCCTGTGAATCCCCTCCATGACCGTTGAAAAATCAACGCCCCGTGCCGTGTGTGTCTGGGGGTCACAGAATATCTCGCTGTGCAGTACATTCTGTGACCGGGCCTTCCGGAGATATGCCAGCGTGAGGTCGTAGAAGTCCTGTTCAGTGGTTAATATCCCCGCGCCCTCATAGTAGATATCGAGGAAATCCTGCAGGCTGGTGAACTCGTAGGCCGCCCTGATCTCCTCCACGGATTTGTGCCTGAGCCGGATATTGTTTCTCCCGGCAATCGCAAACATCAGTTCCGGCTCAAACGTGCCTTCAATGTGCAGGTGCAGCTCGGCCTTGGGAATGCCTCTTATGAAATCTTCCATGGACATCATGTTTATCACCTCAGCTCCGAGAGTATTTCTTTGACAGCAGCGGGTTTTGCGTCGATGGAATATCTGTTTTTCAGCTCGCTGCAGATGTCTTCCTCTGAAGACACGCCGGAGTCCTTTATTTTCTTAACCAGGCTTACCATGTCTTCCCATATGTGCCACGGGAAGATCACCCAGCGCCATTTCACAATCTTTCTCACGTAAAAGTCAGGCACGAAATCGGAAGCCGTCTTGTGGATAAGCACCGCCGTCTTCAGGTCTCCGGGATCGAAAGTTTTCAGATACTCCACAGAGAGCCTGAGTGTGTCGCCGGTGTCTGTGGTGTCGTCGACGAGCAGGACCTTTTTGCCTTTTATATCCGCACAGAGGGGGAACTTGATTACGGCCTTCTTGTCCGGCGTGGCGGTGATTCCCCAGTGCTCCACCTTTATGGTGGTTAAATCCTTGATGTGCAGGTAATCACAAAGTATCCTTGCCGGTACGAGACCGCCCCTGCCTATGGCCACAACAATGGATGGATGGAATCCCGCATTCCTTATCATGGCGGAGAGCGTTTTCGTATCCCTGGCAATACTGTTCCAGGAGAGAATCTCACACCTGAAATGCCTTGCGCCGCGCAAACGCATAGCGCTTTCACCTTCCTCAGCCTTACAGCGGCATAAAAATACCGGAGTTCAGAGGGTGCAGAAAAAAACTCAACTCAGCACTCTGAACTCTGTTCCCCGGCAGGCTCTCCTGCCTGTTTATGCAACATTACTCTCTATTTGAAAATATTCAGGATTTCCGACTTGTCCATCCCCGTCAGGTCAGCGGTTATGTTTTTGTCCAGTTTGGCCCTCACTTCGGGTTTCAGGTTTTCTATGATCCTCTTGTTTATTTTTTCGCCCGCAGCGAGATGCCATTTCCTGCATTTCTCCCGCGTGATTAAAGAATTTATATCCTTTGCTATGGTCTTTATAAGTCTCTTTTCTGTTTCGAGTTCGATGTTATGGCGTTCGCCGTCCTTTGCAACCTCGTTTTTCCCGCCGCCCCTGCCGAACCTGCCGGCGGCGTCGCTGAGTGTTTCCCCCAGCTTGGCGTGTCCCTCAATGGAGTCATAACTTTCGATCAGTGTGATCCTGGGGCTCTCCATGGGCTCCTTTGTGACCTTGTACGCCCTGAAATGTCCCAGGTCGGCTGCGATTATTATTTTCATCGGGTACCTCTTCTTCCTTTTGAGATTTGATCGGCTCTACAATTTAATTTTAACTCTTTATCCCGTATATGACAAACAGCGGATAATATCAGATCCGCCGCAGGCGTGCCATATCCGGTAAAATATGGTAAATTTACCCTAAAAGCCCTTGATAATGGAGATGCTGGCTTGAAAAGGGAAAATACCTCTTCCGTCGGTGCGTTTTTTGACGTTGACAAGACAATAACAGACAGCAACACCATGACCAGCTTTTACTGGTATTATTACCGGAACCGGCGGCGGCCGGATTTGCCCGTCATAGCCTCTCTGGCCAAATCAAGGGACATGACCGCGGCATTTGTCAAGTTCATCTGGTGCCTTGCACACAGCCTGAAAGACGATGACCGGGTGGCGGTCAATAAAAAATACTATGCGTGCCTCAGGGGAATAAACACGGAGGAATACCACAAACTGGCCGAACAGTGGTATTTCAGTGAAAAGATTGCATCCACGTACAACACGAGGGTCATAGAGAGGCTGAAGGAACACCAGTCGCAGAAACATACCGTTGTCCTGGTATCGGGGTCGCATACGCCCCTGATAAGGCCTCTCGGCGACGAGCTGGGCGTGGATTCCATAATAGCTACAGAGGTTGAAACATCAGGGGGGCGTTTTACCGGCAGGATACTGAACGAGGAACCGCTTGTGGGAGCGGGCAAGGCCAATGCCATCAGATCATTTGCCGAGAGGCACGGCATTGACCTGTCGCAAAGCTATGCCTACTCAGACCATTACTCGGATGTAAAGATGCTTGAAACCGTAGGAAATCCCTCTGCGGTAATCGGGGACAGGAGGTTGCGGGAATATGCCCAGGCGCGCGGATGGGATATGATTATCCTCTGATACCTGCTGTTGCATGAACCGGCATGAGAGCCTGCCGGCGACGTTTTTATGCCGGTGTAAGGTTCACACGACCACAACGGATATCTTGTACCCGAAGCGGTTTCTTGCATACTTGTCGGCATACCAGTCGTTCTCCCGGCGCGTGCCGTCGATAAGATAGCTGAACCTGTACTCCCTGTTGCTGTCCAGGTCCATTGTGATTATAAAATCGCCGTTGTCCATCCGCACCATATGCGTCTCCGAAGGGTCCCAATTGTTAAAATCACCTATGAGACTGACGTTCCGCGCATCACCGGCCGTCTCCTTCAGGAGCCTGAATGTAACCCTGCACCTGTATCCGTTGTTGTAGTATTCCTTTATGAATCCCAGCTTGTTGGGCAGGCCCGAAGAGTCGGTATAGGGGATATGCGCGAAGGAGAATATCTTCTCCAGGGCCTGTTTCTGCATGTCCCTGTCCTTCATCTTGAGCTCGATTCCCGCGAGGCATCTCCTGCCCGCCTGCCTCTTCCACACCACATCACCGAACACGGAAACAGGTTTCCTGCCTGCCTGAAGCTCAACGATCAGCTCCAGGTGCTCATACACGATAAATCTGAAATCATGCGCCTCGACCCTGAACCCCTCGCTGCATAAATCCCTTGTTACACCCATTGCATAGTCCGTGGCCCCGTAAGTAGGCCGGAACTTTACATTAATGGGAACTTCAAATCTCACGCATTTCCTTCTGTTCTTAAGCATAGCTCCGGTATGTTTGTTTTTTTATTATTTGCCCTGGAAACCCGGGCAGGCCTCAAATCCTTTGCAGCTTTTCTGTTTTCTCAGCTTGCAGTCCCTGTTTACACATATACCCGGGCCCTGTTTTTCTGGAGAAGGCCTTTCCCGCCTGCCGGTATATTTCTTCTTTGCCACGGTTTATTATTGCACCAG
This sequence comes from Deferribacteres bacterium, assembly GCA_013152795.1. Taxonomy (GTDB): domain Bacteria; phylum Nitrospirota; class Thermodesulfovibrionia; order UBA6902; family UBA6902; genus JAADFS01. The sequence continues at coordinate 3,884 of JAADFS010000276.1, read as the reverse complement.
CCCGGTTTATCCAGAGAGAAGTTGAGCGATTACAACGGATATGATTTAAATCATACCTGCTTTTCATATGCAGCAATATGATGTAATTATTGTAGATGAATATATATACTACAAAAAAACCCTATCCAAAAACAATTGAAAAATTTTTGCGGAAGTTTTAGCATGTTGGAGAGCCGTTAAAACGGCGCAAGATGCGCCGCCGGTTTACACGCCTGAATAGGAGGTAACAATGGATGCCAAAGAACTGTTCCGGAATGCACAGCGTTTCTTTGTTGAGGGCAGGCATAAGGAAAGTATCGAGGCCTTCGGCAAGTCCATAGAGGCGGGGGAGAGAACCGAGATCGCATTTCTCAGCCGCGGTGTCGCCTACCTCAAGATAGAAGATACAGACAGGGCCATAGAAGACTTCAGCACAGTGATAGGCATGAACGACCGCAATTTCCGCGCCTATTTCTACCGCGGCACCGCATATATGAGAAAGGAGGATTTCAAGAGCGCCATCGCTGATTTTGACAAAACCATAGAGCTGAAACCGGACCACGGGGCTGCGTTTTTTGCCAGGGGCACGGCATATGCGCAGACAGGCAATGAATACGAGGCGTCACGAAACCGAAGACGGCCATGACATTCTCCGAGATATCGATGCAGAGCTTTGCAGACCATTACGGTATGTTCAGAACCCAGTTTGACAAGGCACTGGCATTTATGACAGGTGGGGATATACCGCCCTCCATGTCGCTGACGAGTGATGAGATAAAGACCCTGAAAAAATGGCTTGACGAAGGAGACGAATACCATTAGGATATCGTGTAACAGTTCAGGGTGCAGGGTGCAGGGTGTGGGGGTGAGAGGAATCGCAGATAAGGCTTTTCCGGCAGCCTGCCTTGCCCGCAGGCGATATTTTTTGCCACTGTTAAGGAAGGTAACGAAGGGAGGCGTGTGGATACCGAAGGAAAACTGGAAAAAATTGCAAGACTGATCCGTTACTATATTCTTGTATCAACCACAAACGCCGGTTCCGGCCATCCGACTTCTTCACTGTCGGCAACCGATCTGATGACGTGCCTCCTGTTCGGCGGAGCATTCAGGTTCGACATAAACCGGCCCGCACATCCCAACAATGACCGGCTGATCTTCTCCAAGGGCCATGCCGCACCGCTTTTTTATGCACAGTGGGCCGCGGCCGGGGTCTTGACCGAGGAAGAGCTGATGAGGCCTGAGGAAGTTCGGCAGCCGCCTTGAAGGCCATCCCACGAGGGCGTTCAACCTTGTTGAAGCGGCAACCGGCTCCCTCGGACAGGGGCTCTCCATCGGCGTCGGCATCGCACTGAACGCTGCATATGTCGACAAATTACCCTACAGGACATATGTGCTCCTGGGAGACAGTGAAATGGCCGAAGGCTCGCAGTGGGAGGCCATGCAGATAGCCTCTCATTACAGGCTCGGCAACCTTGTCGGTATCCTTGATGTAAACCGCCTCGGCCAGCGCGGAGAGACAATGTACGGGCATAACCTGGCGCTTTATGAAGAACGCATATCCTCCTTCGGGTGGGAGACCATCGTAATCAACGGGCATTCCCTCAGGGAGATCCTCTCCGCCTATGAAAAGGCCCTGGCCGCCGTGGACAGGCCCGTTATGATCATCGCAAAGACCGTAAAAGGCAGGGGGGTCTCATTCCTGGAAGATAAAGACGGCTGGCACGGCAAGACCATCAGCCCGGAGGACCTGCCGCGCGCCCTTGACGAACTCGGGGAGGTTGATAAATCCGTGCGCGGGGAGATACCGCTGCCGGAAGACCTTGAGCCCGGGAAAAAGCCGCAGCAGGATATGGAAGACATTGATTATGAACCGGGCAGGCCCGTTGCCACGAGAAAGGCATACGGAAACGCCCTGAAGCGCATTTTTCCGGCCTTCCCCGACATGGTGGTGCTGGATGCAGAGGTAAGCAATTCAACCTATTCAGAGATATTCCGGGAGGCATATCCGGAGCGTTTTTTCGAGATGTATATCGCGGAGCAGAACATGGCCGGCGTGGCCCTCGGCCTTGCATCAAGGGGCAGGATACCCTTTGTCTCCACCTTCGCTGCATTCATGACCCGCGCATGCGACCAGATAAGGATGAGCCGGTATTCCGAGGCTGACATCAAGTTCTGCGGCTCGCATGCCGGTGTATCAATAGGTGAAGACGGCGCCTCGCAGATGGGCCTTGAGGACATTTCCATGTTCAGGGCGATCCTCGACAGCGTGGTATTGTATCCCTCCGACGCGGTATCGACCGAAAGGCTGGTTGAAGCAATGGCGGGCCATAAAGGCATTGCGTATATAAGAACCACGCGCAAGGCAACGCCTGTCATCTACAACAGGGACGAAAAATTCACAATCGGCGGCAGCAAGGTCCTGAGAAAGAGCGATAAAGACAGGGTCACAGTTATTGCCGCCGGCATCACCCTGCATGAGGCGCTTCAGGCATACGAGGAATTAAGGAAAGAGGATATCTTCATACGTGTTATTGATCTTTACAGCATAAAACCCCTCGACCGCCCCACCCTTGAAACGGCTGCCAGGGAGACAGGGGCGTTTATTACCGCTGAAGACCATTTCAGCGAAGGGGGCATCGGCGAGGCCGTAAGGGCCGCGATCTCGGAAAAGCCGGTGCCTGTGTATTCACTGGCAGTGAGAAAGATGCCCAGGAGCGGCAAGCCTGCCGAGCTCCTTGATTACGAGGAAATATCAAAGGGTGCTATCATCTCCGCGGTCAAGAGACTCTCGGCCGCGTTTAAGCAACATTAGCCCTTTTTGTTCTCTGCCTTCACCTTACAGTGGCATAAAAATACCGCTGGCAGGCTCTCCTGCCTGTTTATGCAACATTAAGGTTTACCGTGAAGTGCCCGTGTGGTTAAAAAAAGCCCCTCCTGCCAAAACAGGAGGGGCCTTTGAGGTTTGCTGTTGATTACAGTTTAATCACATTGATTGCTTTCTGGCCTTTTGCGCCTTCTTCAATCTCAAAACTGACTGAATCGCCTTCCAAAAGAGATTTGAAACCGTTGCCGGCTATGGAAGAGTAATGAACGAAAACATCGCCGCCGTCTTCTTTTGAGATAAAGCCGTAACCCTTGGATTCGTTAAACCACTTTACTGTACCGTTTACCATATCTTTTGCTTGCCTCCTTACATATAAACTAAAGTATCAGAACGGCCCCTTGCCCTTAAAATAAAAAGGAGCCGCAAAGCTAAAGTCTTTGCGGCCCGGCCTCTTACAAAAACTTCTGAACTTCCCTCTAAGCCTAACATGCATACTAATAATTGTCAACCAGCAAATCCGCAACCTTACGGTTAAGTAAACCTTACAGTGGCATAAAACATCGCCATCAGGGCAGAGGGGTCTGCCAAATTCCCGTGGGTCGTGTCCGTTGTTCGTGACCGTAACGGACGGAGAACAAAAAGTTGAACCCGCAACTCGCAACCCGGAACTCTCCTGCCGTTTATGCAACATTAAGGTAGTGTCTGTCGTTTTGAACCTCGTCCTTCGTTGTGCTTTCAGCTTATGAATTGATTTCGCGCCTGCGCATCAGGCATGCCCATCCCCGGGGGCTCTCCGCAAGGTTCGTCTCCAGACGGATAGACTGAATGGAAATAATCTCAAACCGGGATTCAACCGCTGATGCAATATCAAGGACCGAGAGTCGCGGCGGCCCCTTGTCAAGTCTGGGGCCGTCGGTGCTGCCCATGATACTGAACCAGTATCCATCCCGTTTTAAACGATTCCGGATGATTTCCGTCAAGCGCGCCCTCTCTTCCGGCAGGTCAAATACATGGAAACAGCCCCTGTCGAATACGAGGTCAAAGGGGCCGGGTGGAATTTCGTCCTTCAGGACGTCTGCAA
>JAADFS010000275.1 GCA_013152795.1 Deferribacteres bacterium | reverse complement strand
TCCAGTTCAAATCTGTTTTTCCGGGAGAATCAAATGGAGATCATTTCCAAAGAGAACCTGATTAAAAAGGTCGGCGACCTTAAAATGCTTCCCTTCGTGGCAAAGAAGATACTTGAGACAATCAATGATGATAATCTTTCTTTCTCTGACCTCGCTGAGATTATAGAGAAGGATCAGGCGATTGCAGCGAGGGTACTTAAGATATCAAACAGTGCGTTATACGGGTTAAGGCAGGAAGTCAACAGTATTCAGCAGGCATTGCTGATACTCGGCCTTAAGACCATAAGGAGCCTCGTGCTGTCAGCATCAACAAGGTCGCTCTACAAGAAATTCGGCATGACGGAACAGAAAATATGGGACCATTCCATCGGCGCTGCCATTGCCGCCAAGATGACCGCGTCGGGCCTTGACAGCGATTTGGGCAACATTGCCTTTATCGGAGGGCTCATGCATGACCTGGGAAAGGTCATCATGAACAATGAAACCCCCGATATATTTACAGAGGTGATGATGAGAACATACAACGAAGGCGTCAGCTCCATAGAAGCCGAAGAAGAGATCTACGGGTATAATCATGCGGAAATCGGCGCAAGGGTGGCGGAAAAATGGGGTTTCCCGTCTGTGCTGCTGCAGGTTATAGAAAAGCATCATCTGACAGGTGTCAGTCTCGATGATATCGACGACCCTGTTGCGGCAAAAGGGATTGCATGCGTTAATGCCGCTGACTACATCTGTAAAGCGCTGGGCATAGGATACAGGGACCCTGACGATTCTATCATGCTGCACGAGCTGCCTGCGGTAGCCTATCTCAATATAAGCCGCGACAGGCTTACCCCACTTGTTGAAAAAATCGCTGAAACCTATGCGAAGGAAAAGTCTGTCTTCGAGTAAACAGCGTAAAGCTGATTACACCGGCGGCATTTCAGGGTGGATTTCAAAGGGGCTTACGGTATCTGTATTTGATAATATTTGCCTTTTCCATTGTAATTAATCCTTCTTTGACGGTCTCATCGAGAAAAGGAAGGATTTTGTTTATATTCTCTTCGGTATCCACTATTTCAATCATAACAGGCAGATCTTCCGAAAGTCGGAGTAGTTTGATGGAGTGAATGCGGCTGCTGGCGCCGTAACCCATTATCCCCCTGAAAACCGTGGCGCCTGCAAGGTTCAACTCCCTTGCCTTCAGTACAATGGACTCATAAAGGGGCTTCCCCTCGTGCCTGTCGGTCTCCCCGACAAATATTCTCAGTAATTTCCCTTCTTCAGGCAGTTTCATGTTATAAAGGTCTTCCGGCAGACTCCTCTGCCCGTTTATGTAACATTAAAGTGTTAAAAAACTCATAATGACAAAATATGCATTCATGTAAATCCAGGACCACACATTCACGTATAACTATCTGATAAGGCTGACAACATACTTTGACAGCAGGATGCCTGTGAAGACGAGTGCTATGCCGAGAATGTTGCTTGCCAGCAGGTTTAAAAGCAGGAGTCTGATTTCGCCGTCCCTGAGCAGATTAAAGCTCTCCAGGGCGAATGTTGAAAAAGTGGTAAATCCGCCGAGCACCCCGATAAATATGAAGTTTCTCATATTCGGGGATAGATTCTGAATCTCAAAAAACCCCCATAACAGGCCTATAACAAACGAGCCCGCAAGATTTACAAGCAGCGTTCCCCATGGGAAGGCGCCGTCAAGAACCCTGTATGTTAATCCTGACAAGGTGTAGCGAAGCACTGTCCCCACCGCCCCTCCGGCTGCAAGCAGTATGACTTTTATCATGGTGATATTCCATAGAAAACTTACTGATACAAATTTACATGTTATAGCACTTAAAAATCAACAGTAACCGACTATCCGGGCAAGGTTGATTGATAAAAACCCATCTGATATACTCAATCAATGATTGTAATACCCGCGATAGATATTAAAGACGGCAAGTGCGTGCGGCTTCTTCAGGGGAAGAAAGAAGAAGTCACCGTTTATTCGGAGGACCCGGTGTCAATGGCAAGGCACTGGGTTGACCTCGGCGCAAGGCTGCTACACGTGGTTGACCTTGACGGCGCGTTTACAGGAGAGCAGAAGAACTTCGACAGGATAAAGGAAATAAGAAGATCAATTCACATACCTGTGGAAGTGGGGGGCGGCATACGGGATATTCAAAGAATCGAGACACTCGTCGGTATCGGGATAGACAGGGTTATAATCGGTACTTCGGCTGTAAAAGATCCGGACATGGTCAGAAAGGCCTGTGACAGGTTTCCCGGCAAGGTGCTTGCGGGAATCGATGCCCGGGACGGGAAAGTGGCTGTGAAGGGCTGGGTGGAGGTAACAGAGTACGACGCCGTCGAATTTGCAAAGAAGATGGAGGATGCGGGGGTCGCCGGGATCATATACACCGACATATCAAGAGACGGCATGCTCACAGGCCCCAACATCAGCGCAATGGGAAAAATGGTGAAAGCAGTCGGTGTTCCCGTCATAGCATCCGGAGGTGTGTCGAATATTGATGATATCAGAAATCTCATGCAGATAAAAAACCTATGGGGAGTGATAACCGGTAAGGCCCTCTATTCAGGAGCACTGGATCTCAGGGCCGCTATAGAGATTGCCCAGGAAGGTATATAATGCTTGCCAAACGTATAATTCCTTGTCTTGATGTCAGGGACGGCAGGGTCGTAAAGGGTGTAAACTTCCGGAACCTGACCGATGCGGGAGACCCTGTTGAAAATGCAAAGTTTTACGATGAACAGGGCGCTGACGAACTCGTATTTCTCGACGTAACCGCCTCCCATGAAAAACGCAAGATCATCCTTGATGTCGTGGCACGCACCGCGGATGACGTGTTTATGCCCCTGACCGTGGGCGGAGGAATACGGAGCCTTGAAGATATAAGGGACCTGCTTAACGCAGGCTGCGACAAGATATCGATCAATACAACCGCAGTGCGCGAGCCGTATTTCATAAGACAGGCCTCGGAGAGGTTCGGGAGCCAGTGCATTGTTGTGGCGGTTGATGCAAAGAGGGTAAGGGAGGACATGGTTTATGAGCCCGAAGAGCCGTGGTTCACTGATCCCTATCTATCTGAAGTCCGCCTCTCAATACCACCTGCGGGAAACATGACACAGCCCGCGTGGGCCATATCAACCCACGGCGGCAGAAAGATGCGACTGATTGACGCCGTAAAATGGGCGAAAAAAATGGAGGACCTCGGCGCAGGCGAGATACTGCTTACCAGCATGGACAGGGACGGGACAAAGGACGGCTATGACATCGAGCTGACAAGGACTGTATCAGAGGCTGTAACGATCCCAGTGGTTGCGTCAGGTGGTGTGGGCACACTCGAGCATCTGCGGGAAGGCCTCGTGGAAGGAAAGGCGGACGCAGCGCTTGCCGCTTCTATCTTTCACTACAGGGAATACTCGGTGCATGAAGCCAAAGAGTACCTGAAGTCAAAAGGTGTGCCGGTAAGGATTTAGCCGGGGAAAACCCTTTATTTATCTTTTGTGTGATAAGTCTTCTCGAAACAACCGGCGGGGCAGCCCCTGCATGTTGAAGCAAGGGTAAGCTCATCATTCTCTTTCGCCGGCTTGCGGCAGGATCTGACATGCTGTTTATCTTCACCGATCGCCCTTTGCCACCAGTTGAATCTCTCTCCACAATAAGGACACGTTTTCACTATTGCTCTCTGATTATCCTTTCCAGTGATACTTATAGCATAAAATATCGGCTGCGGGCAGGCACTCCTGCCATTTATGCAACATTAAGGTTATACTGAATATCGTTCAACTATTTTACCATTTCCGGAACCGGAGTTAAAGTAATATTTCACATCCTGTAATTACTTTATGCGTCTTTAGTATTAAAAACGTTGCAGGCCGGTACTATTTCACTTAAAGCTATTGATCAGGACGAGGTTGGTTGGCAACGGAAGGGCAGATATTGAATTTTCTTTTTTATGATAGTAGTATGATTTGTAGCAGAACTTTAATGTTGCTTTTAGAGGAGCCCTTGACCGGCCGATAAACTGGGACATCCTACCGACTTTTCCGAAAGAGGGGGTGTGATGATGAAAAAGAAAAGAGGAACTGTATTTTTATTCCTGTTTTTAATTGCTTCCGCATTAAGCCTCAGTGGTTGTGCTTCAGTTTCAACAGCTCCTTTGCCGCCGACCCTTAATATAGTCTCTCCTTCACCGGACCTTCCCCCTGAAATCGCCGCTTTCTCCGGGGTTTGGGAAGGGCAATGGGTGAATATGCTGGACACCATTCTGGTTGTGGAAAAAATTAATACCGAGACCGCTGAGATTATTTACAGCACAGGGGAGCGGGAGATGTGCTGTCAGGCCATCTATGTTTATATAACGGCCAGGGTTATTCCAGGCCCTGCGATTGAGTGGACAAATAAAAAAGGCTACAGATTTGTTTTTAAAATGAACAAAGATTTAAACAGCATTGATGCTTTTATTGAAGACAGATCCACGGGGTCGAAATGGTGGCGGGCGCATTTGACCCGGATGAAATCAAAACAACAATAATAATTTATTATGGGGGTACAGATGATTATGGATAAGAAAAACATATTGTTGGTTTTATCTTGTGTTTTTTTATCTGTCGGTATAACAGGTTGTGTTGCAATGTCTCCGGCAAAGCCCCCGCTTCCGGCTGTCATTAATATAATTCCTCCTTCACCGGACCTCCCGCCTGAGATAGCGGCCTTCTCCGGGGTGTGGGAAGGGAAATGGGGGGCTGTACAGGATACCGTCATTGTCATAGAAAAAATCGATGCCAAAACAGCGGAGGTTCTTATCAGTTTTGGTGAGGCGGAAAGAACAGGTATTCGTCCACAAAACATCTATCATTATCAAACAGCAGCGGTTCTGCCCGGACCAATAATCCAGTGGAAGATTAGCAACAGAGACTCTCGAGACGATTGCCCCTGTACAGTAACTCTTAAATTAAACAAAGAATTGAACAGGCTCACGGCATTTTTTACGTTTGAACGAATCAAAAGCAAATGGAGAGCGGATTTGACGCGGAGCACAACAGAAAAAGTTCTCCAGTAGTATTATCAGCTGATAAGCGGTATCACTCTCCCCTGCTGATTCTCTCATTGGCCTCCCTGAGATTATCACGGATGATGGCAAGGAGGCGCCGGCCCGTCTCGGGCTCTGCGTCAAACAGGTTATTCAGTTCATCGGGGTCTTTTCTCAGGTTAAAGAGCAGGGATTTATCCTCTTCCAGATAGTGTATCAGTTTGTACTCCCCTTCCCACACGGCGATGCTCCCCCTCGTAATCTGATGCCGGCGGCTGCGGTTTTTCTCGAAAAACATGGAAAACACGGGCCTGGACGGAAGTCTTTCCCCGCGCATGAGCGGTACGAGTGAACGGCCCTCCATCCAGGAAGGCACAGGGATCCCGGCCAGTTCCAGTATTGTAGGCGCTATATCCACCTGCTCGGCCAGGTCATTGATTACCCTTCCCCTCTCCTGGGCCGGCTCCCTGATAATAAGGGGGATATGCGTCACCTGTTCGTACAGGAAAGGACCGCCGTGTCCCATGTAATTGTGTTCAAAGCTTTCTCCGTGGTCTGATGACAGGATAATAACGGTATCCTTTAAAATGTTTCTTGCCTTCAACTGCTCGATGAAATGTTCAAATGCCCTGTCACAGTACCTTATAAATTCATCATAACGCGCCCTCATAATATCAAAATCCGGCTGCATCTCCTGAGGGTAATACTGGTACGTGTAAAGCCTCCACTGACTCTTGTAAGTCCTCAGTTGAGAGGAAGAATCAAACATACCCATGTAAGGCGCGGGCGGCAGGTAGGGAAAGTGCGGGGGCAGGACATGGATCCATGCAAAAAAAGGCCTTGGAGGATTATTATCCATAACAGAGAGGAATCTGTTGAATGCCTTCTCGGGAGCCACGGATGTCGTTGAGAAATCCCGTGAAACCGCAGAGAGGAGCTTGCCGAAAATAAAATCATTCTTTACAATCCAGTCATCCAGCCGGATTTTGTCACCGAATGATCCCTCCATAAAGTTGCTGACAATCTCCACCAGGGAAACCGGTGTCCTCAGTTCAGACGGAGAGGGGACGATTTCAAAGCCTCCGGCAATACCCAGTCCTCCAACAGAGGCATTGGAGTTTACCACAAAGGCCATATTGTAATAACCGTTGTTCTTCAGCATTAAAGGCAGGTTCTGGATATCGGCCTTTACAGGCCTGGAACCCTTTGTGTGGTATCTCTGATGGGTCCATACCCTCTTGCCGGTCATAAGAGTGGCTGTGGTCGGCGAGGTAAAGTTACTATCCGCATACAACCTTGTAAACAATGAGGCTGTCTTTGCCCATTTGTTGATAAACGGCGTGACAGGACGTTCATAGCCGTAGACAGACATGTCACGCGCAGTAAGGGCATCAAATGTGAGCAGGATAATGTTCGGCCTGCTGCCCCTGTCTGCTGCGGAAGACGGAAGGATTTTCTGAGATGTAACATTATCGGGTTTTTTTATCCATGCATGGTATGTCACCAGAGGCACGGACAATACAATGAAAATGCCGAACAGCCATACGAGGGGCGTTATGCGTTCCTGCACAGTATCCATCCACTGTCGGGCCCTGCCGCGGCAAAGCCATGCTGCAGACAGTGACGCAAAGGCTATGCATATAAAAAGCGCTGATTTCAGCAGAAAAGTGGTCTTTACATCAGGCCACACAAGCCGCTTGCCGAACCATACCGCGGTGCCTGACATAACAAAAAACAAAACAAACAGAAGCCCGTGTTCCATCCCGACCCTGCAGCCTGTGCGGCGGCAACATATTTCCACTGCCATGGCGGGCAGCCATATCAGCAAGGCGGCAAACACAGCCACAATAGTCCATAAGACGGATACAAGCGCGACAGCCGGCAGGAATTCGGAAAAAGAGGCGTAATAACTGAACCCGTCCCACCGGTAGAATGCGTCCCCCATCAGGAAAAGGGAAAACATAACAAAGATCAAACGGAATACCCTGAGGTAAGATGTTATCAGCGATGCCATTTATTTCAACCCCTGCAATGGTTACTCTCCCCTTCTGATCCTCTCGTTGGTTTTTCTGAGGTTATCCATGATTATGCCAAGGAGCCTCCTGCCCGTCTCGGGTTCACTGTCAAACAGATTGTTCAGTTCATCAGGGTCATCTTTCAGGTTGAAAAGCAGGGACTTGTTTTTCTCGAGATAATGTATAAGCTTGTAGTCTCCTTCCCACAGCGCTATAGTGCCGGAGGTGATCTCCTGTCCACGGCTGGGGTTTTTCTCGAAATTCATGGAAAAGACATGTCTCGGCGGCAGCTTTTCACCCTTCATAAGCGGCACCAGTGAGCGTCCTTCCATCCATGAAGGCATCTGAATACCTGCTATATCCAGGATCGTGGGAGGAATGTCTATCTGCTCCACCAGGTCGTTAATCACGCGTCCCTCTGTCTGGCCCGGCCATTTGATGATAAGGGGGATATGGGTGAACTGTTCATAAAGGTGAGGCCCGTTGTGCCCTACATAATTATGCTCAAAGCTCTCCCCGTGATCTGAAGAGAAAATAATCACGGTGTTTTTTAAATCGTCTCTTGCTGCCAGTTGCATAATGAAATTTTCAAACTCCTTATCGGAATATCTGATGAATTCGTCGTACCTCGCCCTGAATGTATTTATTCCCGGCCGCATCTTCGTCGGAGAATGATCAGTGTATATCTCCCACTGGCTCTTGTATGTCCTCATCAAGGGTGAAGAGTCAAACATCCCCATATAGGGTTCGGGAGGCAAATATGGATAGTGAGGGGGCAGAAGATGAATCCACGCAAAAAACGGCCTGGGGGGATTACTGTCTATGGTTTCAAAGAATCTGTTGAAGGCATTCCTGGGAGGAACCAGCGTTATTGAGAAGTCCTGGGAGATCATGTCCACCAGCCGGCGCAGTATGAAATCCTCCTTTATAATCCAGTCGTGCAACTGGATTTTGTCGCCGAAAGACCTGTAGAGAAACTTATTGATAATCTCAAATAAAGAGACAGCCGTGCTGAACTCTGTAGGCAGCGGGGCTATGTCAAAGCTCTCTGAAACGCCCAGTGTTTTAACCGAGGCCTTGGGGTTTACTATAAAAGCCATATTGTAGTAACCCTCTCTTTTCAGCATCAATGGCAGGTTCTCAATATCATTCTTCAGTGGTTTGGAACCCTTAAGATGATATGTCCGGTGTGTCCAGACCCTCTTGCCGGTCATGAGTGTGGCAGTCGTCGGTGTGGTAAAATTGCTGTCCGAATAAGTCCTTGTAAACAGCGATGCGCCCTCTGCCCATTTGCCGATAAACGGGGTGGTCGGCCGTTTATAGCCGTAAACCGACATATCCCTGGCCGTAAGGGTATCAAAGGTGACAAGGATAATGTTGGGACGGTCATCATCGGTCACTGAGGATTGCTGAACCCTTTGCGGCACCGCGTGTTCAGTCTGTTTTCCCCATGTATTGTAGGCCACCAGGGGTACGGACAGCACAAGCCAGATACCGAACAGCCATACAAGGGGGGTTATCCGCTCCTGAATGACGGCCATACTGTTACGGAACAGCCATGTCAGAAATAAGGCAGCCAGCACTACGCATAAAAACAGCCCCACCTTGAATTGCAGGGTGGTGACCATACCTTCCCAGATGAGGCGCTTGCCGAGCCAGACCGCTGCTCCGAGCAGCACCGAGATGCATACGGACAGCAGCAGGTGTTCTGTTCTGATCCCGCACCCCCGCCGCCGGCAGAACCATTCCAGAATCCGGCCCGGCAGCCATATCAGGAAAGCGGTGATCATAGCCACAAGTGTCCACAGTATAGTTGCAAGGGCAACCGCGGGAAGGAATTCAGTGAATGACGCATAGTACCTGAACCCGTCCCACCGGAAAAATGCATCTCCCAAGAGATAGAGTGAAAATATCACAAAGATTACCCGGAACACTTGCCAGTAAGATGCTATAAACGACATCATTGTTTTACCACCTCTTCTATAACAGGAACAGGGCATGAGAGACTGAAGGTTTTACAGCAGACCAGACTGCCCCTTTATGCCACGTTAAATTTTATTAAGGATTCATTGCCGCTAAGTTTGTCTGGATTAACCCTGTTTCTCAGATCAAAGATCAGATAATCGTCCGTCTGAACCAGTATGGGGAAATTACTGGTAAGGAATTCCACGAGGTCCGGCTGTTTCTTGTAATCCTCAACATAGGTTATTATGAAGTATTCAAGCTCGGACTGTTTTACCAGCAGGGATGGATCGAAATATTCATCCTCTTCAGTGAGTATACCCCGACCCGAGGCATTGAAGCGTTCCTTTGCGCTGAGCACCCTCTTGCCCCACCTCCTCACCGTAGGGAAAAAACTGGTGGTGGGCCACGGAAGCCCGGACAACTCCCCAAGATATACAAGGGAATTTCCATAGTCTCTCGCCAGAAAGAGGGTCTTGGTGCTGTGGTTGACGATCTCTCCGATTTCTTTTGCTATCCTCACGTCTTTCTGCAGGTCCGGCCTGAGAAATTTGATAAACTGCGGATTGACCCCCACTATTGCGCCTATGGCCTGCATTTTCTTCTTCATATCGGGACCTACTTCCCTCCAGTGTATGTTACGCATATAAAATCCTGCGGTAATGACCATCCCGATGAAAAGGATGCCTGAAACAACCACAAGCCAGCGCCGCTGCCTGTAGAGCCGGACCGTGCCACTCAGCGCTGAAACGCCGAGAGGGCTCAAGGAGAGCGCAGCCACAGGGATAAAAATGGCGGTATAATAGTCGTGCGTGCTTATCCTGGTGTTGAATGCCAGGCCGAATACAAAGTAACCCGCCCACAGACCGATCAGCAGGGCCTTTGCAGGTCCTCGGGGAAATGTTACAAGCCCGATGAATGCCGCTGTGAATGCAATATAACCCAGCACATGTCCGATCATGGTCAACCAGTCCTTCCAGAAGAAGGGTTTCAGTATGAGGGCGGGAATAAAGCTGATCTGTGATTGTGTCATCAGGAACTTGGCACTGACTATATATATCACAGCCGGCAGAAGACTTATAAATGTAAACACCGGAAAGTGCCGGTTTATCACCGATTTCCATATGCCCTGCCTGTACACCCCCAGCGAGATAAGGGCTCCGAAAATCAGAAAAAGGCTGACAGGCTTGATAAAGATCGCCACCGACGAGACAAGCGCAGCGGTCAGCAGCCTGGACATTGAACGCTGCTCGTCATACCGTAATATGGTCAGAATGCTTAACAGAAGCAGCATGATCATCATCGAATCAGGCTGAAAGCTACGGCTCATGGATATGCCGAAGGGAAGAAACAGGTAGAAGGCAATCGCAAATATCGCCGCATTCTCAGAGATTATTCTCTTTGCAATCAGGTACAGAAAAATGCCGCCGATCAGCCAGTATACCGAGGAAAGCAGCCGTGGAATCCAGAGATGTTCCCCCCCTGCAATCCGGTAGGCAAATGCTATCAGACGCTCCATGACCTGGGGCTCCAACGGGCGCTGTTTCTTCATGTTCTTGATGGCAATATCCCGCCTCCATTCAGGAATGGATTTCATATCATCGAAATAAAACGCCCTTGCAACAATAGCTGAGCGGTACTGGCGTATGGGATGGAAATCAAGGAGCGGCTCGTTAATATGATAAAGCCTGATGGCAAAGGCCGCAATAAACATAAAGCCGATCACCAGCAGTCTCGTCGCTGGTTTCTGTAAAAAATACTGCGGCCCGCACGCTGCTGCAGATTGATCACATTGCATGGTTACGGCCTCCTGATACTGGTTTCTTCGATTTGCCGGCTGCCGTCCGTAATGCATTAACGTGCAGGCAATGGTGAGGTGATTGGGAAATCATAACGTTAAGCCAAACAGGAAACTTACCTATCATAACCATGCGTCTTACCCGACGGGCGGCAACCGCTTACCTTACAGTGGCGTAAAAATACCGCCACCGGGCAGGAGGGCCTGCCGGAAAAGCTTTATCTGCGATACCTTCAGGAAATACTCTGCACAGCATATTGACGTCCTTTTGAACTTCACTCTCCGTTACTTCCTGCAATAAAGAGTTATTTCCAATATCCCATCGCTTTATAAAGGTTTTACGGCAGGCTCTCCTGCCTGTTTATGCAACAGTTAAAGGTTTATACATGTGAAAAAAACTCCTTAATGGTCATGACCACCTTCTGAATATCCCTCTTTGTCATGGATATGTCATTAGGCAGCACAATGCCCCGCTCGTTAAGCTCCTCCGTTACGCTCTTGCCGTTCTCCCTGTCTTTCCGGGTAACTATCCCGGAAGGGAAGAATGGATGTTTATGAAGCGGATAGTAGAATGAACGGGTCTCGATCCGGTTTTTATTGAGATATTTTGTAAGCCTGTCCTGAATATCCCCGTCTCTTACAAGCACACCGAAAAGCCAGTAGACGCTCCTGCCGCCATCCTGTTCCTTCTGCCACACGAGTTCTTTTTCCAGACCGTGTTTCTTAAACAGCCGCATGTATTCTTCCGCAATCCGTATCTTCCTGGCAATGACCGAGTCGAGTTTCTCGAACTGCGCCAGTCCCAGCGCCGCATTAATATTGCTGAGCCGGTAGTTGAAACCGAGAAGTCTGTGATAAAACTGAATCTTCGGGTAATTCCTCTTTCTGTTGATCGTCCCGATCTTGTCCTTGCCCTGGGCCCTTAAAAGATCAATGCGCTCCTTCAGGGCCTTGCTTTTCGTAAGGCATATGCCGCCTTCACCTGTTGTCATTAATTTGTTGCAGTAGAACGAGAAACATGAAATATCAGAGAACGAACCGCATTTCCTGCCCATGTAGAGTGAACCGTGGGCCTGGGCGCTGTCTTCGATAATCCTGATATGATGCCTTCTGGCGATTTTCCGTATCTCTTTCATGTTACAGGGGTTTCCGTACAGATGCACGGGAATGACAGCCCTTGTTCTTCTTGTAACCGCTCTACCGACAAGCTCCGGATCCATACACCACTCATCAGCCGTGCAGTCGACAAAGACGGGCTTCGCCCCGCAGTATACGACTGTCGAAGCAGTGGAGATAAATGTCTGTGAAGGCAGTATGACTTCATCGCCCTTCCCGACTCCCAGCGCAGTGAGGGCGATGTGAAGTGCGGAAGTACCGTTATTTACAGCCGAGCCGTATTTAACGCCTATAAATTGCGAAAAGGCCTCTTCAAGCCTTCTTACGTACTTCCCCTGTGATATGTCGTTGTTCCGGACACAGTCCAGGACATATTTTTCCTCTTTTTTCCCCAGGTAGGGCCTCGGCAGTGATATCATTTCCCCAATATCCGCTTCCTGACAAAAAATTTAAGCAGGGTAATCCCCACCGTCCATGAATCATTCAGCACATTCACCTTTGAATCCGTTCTCATATCCTTATAAAACACGGGAATCTCCGTGACCTTGTAACCTTTCTCAAAGCAGTAATAAAGAATTTCGGTATCAAAGAAATAAAAGGTATTCATCACGTGGGGGAAAACGGTTTCAGCCACCCTCCTGTTCCACGCCTTAGCACCGCACAGCGCGTCATGGGTCTTTATCTTCGGAAGCAGCAGGCGCACCAGAAAATTATATGCCCTGGATGTAATAACCCTTGAAAGCGGGCGTTCCTGCCGGGCGCCGGGGACATATTTCGAGGCAATAGCCATATCAGACCCGTTATAAACAACCTCACAGACTATAGTATAAAATTCTTTCACGCTGATAGGCAAATCACAATCAATAAACGCATAAAAGGCATAGTCGGAAGTCATACTTATCTTGTGTATCCTTGCGCCCTTGTACGGATGGTCGATTTCCGAATAGAAAACATTTTCATATTTTTCCGCCATACGCTCCGCAATCTCGTTGGTCCTGTCGGTGCTTGACCTGCCGGCAATCGCAATGTCATATGAAATCCCGCTGCCTTTGCGGGCGAGGTGTTCATCAAAGTAGGCTGTTATCTCGGAAATCGTGCTTTCGAGGGTCTTCTCTTCATTATAAACCGGAATAATGATAAGCAGTTTATTCATACGTTAAAAGAAGGGCCTGTTTAAGCCGGACTAATGTGATTTGACCTCAGCGATTGCATAAAAATATAACCGGGGGGTGGATAAGTCTGGCCGGTCGCTCTGTCAGTGCTTTCTTCCGGCAGGCTCTCCCACCGTATTTATGCAACGTTATTCCCATATCTTCCACTCAGCCTCGCCGGCACTCCACTTTTCATTCAGAAACTGAACATGTTTCAGGGTGTCCATACACTGCCAGAACTTGTCATAACGGTATGCAACCAGTTGATTCTCCTTGATAAGCCGGGGGATGGTTTCCACCTCCAGAATCGCATTGTCTTCAAGATAGTCGAATATCTTCCTGTTGCAGACAAAAAAGCCCCCGTTGATCCAGAAATTGGCCCTCGGCTTTTCCTGGAACAACCGGACGAGATTATCGTCGCTGATCTCGATTATTCCGAAAGGGTTCTGGGGCATGACACAGGTCATCGTCATTATCTTTCCGTGTTTCCTGTGATACTCATAAAGCTCGTTTATATTGATATCCGAAACACCGTCTCCGTATGTAAGCAGGAACTCCTCATCATCAATATACTTTGCGATTCTCTTCACCCGCCCCCCGGTGTTTGTCTCGATACCTGTATCCGCGAATGTAATATTCCAGTCCTCCTGCTCGACTTTCTCGTGCAGCTTGATCTTGTCCCTGTCCGTAAGATTGATGGTGAAGTCAACGTCCTCCCAACTGTCGTGGCGCATGAAGTATTCTTTTATCTTGTCTCCTTTATACCCCAGACACAGGACAAAATCCTTGAATCCGTAATGTGAGTAGATCTTCATGATGTGCCAGAGGATGGGTTTATCGCCGATTTCGATAAGGGGCTTGGGAATATTTTCTGTCCTGGATATTAAACGCAGGCCTTTACCGCCGCATAATATGACAACTTTCATATCAGTACACCGATCAGTTCCACCTGAGGTCGTTATTCAGTTTTTTATTTTCAATCAAATATCTTATCCATCTCACCCTGAAATATCTGGGCGAGTTGAAATCCTCCAGTGTCAGTTTGAAATCCCTGTATGCCCGGTAAAGCTCCTCAATGCCCCTCCGCACATTCCATACGGGTTTGAAATCCGGGAAGGTGTCTTTTAACCTTGTAAAGTCAACGCGGTACGTCCTCTCATCAGGGCCGGTCTTATTGAGAATTTCCACCCGGCAGTCAGGGACCACCTTTCTTACCTCCTCGGCTATATCCTTGATCTGGTAATTCTCTTCGTTTATTCCCACGTTGAACTCTCTGTTGTGTATCTTCTCGACAGGCGCCTCAAGGACAGAGAGAAACGCCCTGCAGAAGTCCTCTACATGAATAATAGGCCGCCACGGCGTGCCGTCACTCATTATCGCCACCTTGCCGGTGAGATAGGCCCATGCAACCAGGTTGTTCACCACGAGGTCAAGCCTCATACCCGGGGACAGGCCGTATACTGTCGCATTCCGCATAAAAACGGGATGGAAATTATCATCGGCCATTCTGGAAATATCTCTTTCTGCATTGACCTTTGCCTTTGCATAGGCGGTTATCGGGTTCAGCTCGCCCTCTTCCGTCAGCGGCTTATCATTGGAGGCTATACCGTACATACTGCATGATGAAGAGAAAATAAATCTCTCCACCCCCGTCTTTTTTGCCAGCTCCGCCAGCCTGACCGAGGCAAGGTAATTTATTTCATGGGTGAGCGAGGGATTTATGTCGCCTAACGGATCATTGGACAGAGCCGCCAGATGCACAATGGATGTAACGCCTTCCAGGTCCTTTTCATCTATGTCCCTGATGTCTTTTATTATCTGTCTGTAAGGCTGTGCCTCGGGGGGGAAGAATTCATTTCCCTCATAATAGTTGGAATCCAGTCCCATCGTCTGGTGGGAATGCCTCTGGAAAAAGCCTGTCATCACCATCCCTATGTATCCCGTGTTTCCCGTAATTAGAATCATTCTAATATTCTTCCCTTCTCGCGGTATTGAGTGGTTTCAAAAACATGCGGTAAAAAATCTGAATCACTTGGAATGTACGGTATTTGTCCGTGCAACAGCAAGCTGTTCGTAATGTTGTTGAGTAATTCTTGGTTTTTTGTGGTTAATCGGCTTTTTCAGGTTAAAAATCTCTCTTTTATAAGTTTAGCAAAAACCATGGAGCTTGTAAAGGCTGGAGATATGGCGTTTAAGACATGGACGCTGTCTGCATCCCTTATCACAACGAAATCCATGACAAGCTCTTTTTTATTCCAGTCAACAAGCTGAGGCCGGATACCCGCCTTTCCGGAGGAGACGATGTCTCCGGGATTCAGATTCTTTATCAGCTTTTTAGTGTCTTCGTAGAAAAACTTGAATATATATTTTCTGGGCTCCGTAAGCGCCACCTTTCTGAATTTCGGGTTTACAAGAAAGAGCACCGCGGACCTGCCCACGATATCAAGCGCCTCCGCGCTTATTCCCTCCAGCAAGCGGTAATTTTCCCTTCCCAGTGCAGTGATGGCGGTCGGGCCCAGATACACCTCGCCTTTTGTGTTCCTTGTCAGATGAACGCCCAGAAAGGGATTTCTTATGTCCGGAACCGGATAGATGTTGCCCCTGACCATGTATGACTTGTCTTTCCTTAATTTCCTGTATATCCCCTTGAAGGGAATCAGTCTATAATTGAGTCCGACACCGAAACAATGAGCTATCCTGTCGCTGTAGGCGCCTGCAGCGTTTATGAACATGTCAAACCGGATCTCTCCCCTGCTTGTCAGGACCGCCCTGCTCCCCTTCGGCCGTTTGAATTCAGTACCTGTAAGAATCCTGACCTTTCCGGATGCGGCAAGATCATCATGGAGGCTCTTCAGTATCGCCCTTGGATCCACCACGGCGGTGTAATACGAATACAAGGCCGTACCATGGGTCTTTGCATACGGCTCTATCTCTTCAAGACGCCTGGCATCAATCAGTTCGACTTTTGCCCCGTTTTCAACGGCCCTGCTGTACAGCTCCTTGAGCGTTTCCGTCTCTTCACTGTTTTTTGCCACGATCACCTTGCCGGTTTCGAGCAGGGGCAGACCCTTTTCCCTGCAGTACTGTTTCATCAAAAAATTTCCCTGAAGACACAGTTTTGCCTTCAGACTGTCAGGACTGTAATAAATACCGGCATGCAGTACACCGCTGTTTCTGCCTGATGCGTGTTCTCCCGGGGCCCTTTCCTTTTCCAGGATGATTATGTTTTCACAGCCGCTGTTTAAGAGTTCCCTTGCAAGGGTAAGACCTATTATGCCGCCGCCGCATATTAAGAAGTCAGCTTTATCTGTCTGGCGGAAGGAGTACATTGACAAATTTTATACTTATATTTTATATTTTAATATAGATTATAAGATATGCAAAAGTCAACAAGCAAACTAACCAGCCAGAAAGAAAAAATCCTTGAAATCGAAAGACAGCGGAAAGGTCTCATAAAACTCCTGCTCAGTGACTGCGAGGTTATTGAAGGAAGTTTTATAGATGTAAGGGTCCGGTGCGGCCGCTCGGGCTGCCACTGTGAAAATAAGCCCATTCATCCTGTTACAAGACTCTCCTGGTGGGACAACGGGAAACTGAAAAACAAAATTATCCGCGTTGCCGACAGGAGATGGGTAAAAAAGCTGTCCGACAATTACAAGAAGCACAGGCAAGCAATGCGCGATCTTGTCAAACTCAATGAAGAAGAAAAAGAAATAATAAAGTCTGTGGTAAAATTAAAAACCAGAAAATATGAATAGACCTTAATGTTGTATATAAAACATTAAACTTCCCCCCTTACGCAAAGGGCCGAATTATAACATTGGCTGCAGATTTCTTAATACCCCCGTCAAAATGAGGAGGGCATGACATTGAACGATAACCACAAGATTTTTAATATATGTTTATTGTTGACCCTCGTCCTCCTTATGGCGGCGGGGGCTGTGCTGACCGGCGTTTCATATCTGCCCTTTGAACCCCTGAAACTGAAAATAGATTCTTATGCCTTATATGGAAGGGCCGACCAGTTCACCCCCCAGCTTTTCAAAAAAATAGCCTTCAATCTGAGGATCATTGCAATTGTGCTGTTCATTACAGCCGGACTGCTCTACTCGGGAAGGCTGAGAGTACGGCGGTATGTTTCAGACCTCGCGGACTCTATGGTATCTTTTCTGAAGGACGTTATATTGCATTTCAGGGAGGCAGCCGCAGGAGAAGATAAAAAACATATCGCCGCTTTTTTAATAATAGTGGTGGCAGCCGCCGCGGTTAGAATTTTTTTCCTGTCAGTCCAGCCAATGACTCCTGATGAAGCGGCTACTTTTTATGCCTATGCATCAAAGCCCCTGTTTATAGGTCTGACAAATTATTCCGCCCCCAACAACCACCTTTTCCATACATTCTTAGTTCACATCGCATATCTACTTTTCGGCAACCATCCGTGGGTGGTGCGTCTGCCTGCACTGATTGCGGGGATCCTTGTGGTTCCGGCATCCTATTTTGTGATACGTATCTTCTACAATAAACACGCGGCACTGCTGACCGCAGGGGTCCTTGCCTCTTTAAGAGTGCTTATCGGGTATTCAACCACGGCCCGGGGATATACCATGATATGCCTGATCTTCCTGTCCATCCTTGCCCTTGCACCATATATCAGACAGAATAAAAACCATGCCGCATGGCTCCTCTTTGCCGTATTATCCGCAATAGGTTTCTATACAATCCCGATTATGCTGTACCCTTTTGGAACCGTAGTAATATGGCTGTTGCTCTCGATTGTATTTGAAAAAACAAATATCGGGCGCAGGGATTTACTGAAGAACCTGTTTATATACGTAATCGTCACGTCTGTTTTAACACTAATCCTTTATACGCCGGTTTTTGCGGTGTCCGGCATTAAATCCGTTATAGCCAACCGATGGGTGACGGCGAGGTCGTGGTCTTATTTTGCCGCCGAATTCCCGGCCTCCCTCGTCTTATTGTGGAATCAATGGAATATGCATATGCCTTCTGCAGCAAGCATTGTTCTGGCAGCGGGGTTTATTGCCTCGCTGGTGTTCCACAGACAATTGAGTATTTACCGTGTGCCCATAGCCGTGGCAACAGTCGTGTGGTGCCTGCCTGTTGTGGCAGCGCAGCGTGTAGTGCCTTATAACCGGGTGTGGCTTTTTTTGCTTCCTGTATACATAGGAACCGCGTCTGCAGGAGTGGTCTTTCTTCTGAATCGTATTAAACTGAAAAAATCCGATTATCACGTTGTTATATTTCCCTTCCTGGTTGTCGTACTTTCAGCTTGGTTGATCTGGAATGTTGTCACCCCTCACTATTACTTAGGCAAGGCAATGGACAACGAGACAATAACTGTTTTTCTGAAGGATTATCTCAAACCCGGTGACAGGGTTGTGGATTTTGCCGGCAATGAGGATCCCGACCCTTCCATGATATATTATTTTAAACTGTATGACATTCCCATAAGATACCTGATTGCGGACCCGAACTCCAGCAAACGCATCCTGGTGATAATCAATGAAAAAACAGATACATTAAAGGAACGTCTGGATAAGCGCGGGATAAAGCTTACAAAAAACACTGTACCGAAACTGCTCCGGCGGTACAAGGTTGTGAGTCTGTATGAGATAGACATGTCTGATGAGCGGTCACCGGCCGCCCCTTCCGGCAGTCCATAACAGGCGTGAAACAGCACGTTTTAGACTTTTGCACGAGCGTTTATTATAATCAGATGTTAAAACCACAAAAAAGCGGGTTTCAGACGGCATGATATCACTTGTCATTCCTGTGTACAATGAAGAAGAAATAATACCGGCGCTTTACGAAAGGTGCACCGGGATACTGGAAAAACATTTCGGCGATTTTGAAATCATCTGTGTCGATGACGGAAGCACCGACCGCACCCTTGAGAGGCTTATCTCGTATCATGAAAGGGATAAAAGGTTTAAGGTTATCTCACTGTCGAGAAATTTCGGCCATCAGGCGGCGCTGCTGGCGGGTCTTTCACATGCACGCGGAGATTACATTGCAATGCTTGACGGAGACCTGCAGGACCCGCCGGAGATGCTGGTGAAATTCTACGACAAGATAAAGGAAGGCTACGATGTGGTATACGGCATCCGCGAAAAAAGGAAAGAAGGCCTTCTGAAGAAGCTGCTGTACTGGGGCTTCTACAGGCTGCTGGGCTCCATATCAAATGTACATATACCGTTTGACAGCGGTGATTTTTCGATGATTACACGAAGGGTCCTTGATGTCATACTCCAGACCCAGGAACACAGCCTCTTTCTGAGAGGGACAAGGGCCTGGGTGGGGTTTAAACAGACAGGCATCGAGTATGAAAGAAATGCAAGGGTTTCGGGGACACCAAAGTATACCTTCAAAAAACTATTTCTGCTTGCCTACAACGGGCTGTTCAGCTTCAGCAACTTCCCGATAAAGATACTTGCAAGGCTAGGGCTGCTGGTGCTGGTTTTTTCAGTAAGCTACACGATATACATCCTGACAAAAAAATTTTTTATAGGGGGCGTCCCCCAGGGCTTTACCACGCTGATACTTGTCATGTTCTTCTTTAACGGGATTCTGCTTATAGCGATCGGCATAATCGGGGAGTACATAATAAGAATATATGACGAAATAAGGAAAAAGCCCCTGTTCATTGTCAAGGATAAATTCCTGTAATACTCCACCTCCCTACCTCATCCAGCACACCTATCCAACTCCCCCTCATCCCCTCCCACGGGGAAGGGGGACTTGTTTCTTTCTGCACCCTGACAACTGCACCCTGCACCCTCTGCAATCATCCCATCGCTTTATAAAGGTTTTACGGCAGGCTCTCCTGCCCTGGTTTATGCAACGTTAAGGAAAACACTGCCGGCGGACCATGAAACCATGCCCGGCACTGATACCTTTTTACCGGCTGAGCAGCGGCCGTCAAAACAGCCGGTTGTAATTTATATGAGTTTGGATTACTATTTCAGTTATCTAAACAAGGAGGTGATTTTATGGACGAGAGAGAGCCATTTGATTTTAAAGATTTCAAAATGCCCAACATCAATATGAAAGCGATAGCAGTGGCGGCGGCGGTAATCTTTGCCGTGGGGCTTGTCTATTCTTCCTGGTTCACGATAGAACCGGAAGAAGTCGGTGTCGTGCTGCGGTTCGGAAAGTATACGCGCACGGCCAATCCGGGTCTGAATTTCAAGATGCCGTTCGGAATAGAACAGGTCTACAAGGTACCGGTCGAGAGACAGCAGAAGCTTGAATTCGGATTCAGGACCTCCGCGCCGGGGGTAAGGACACAGTACTCCACAACAAAATACCAGGAGGAGTCATTGATGCTGACAGGCGACCTTAATGCGGCGGAAGTGGAATGGATCGTGCAGTACCGTATTGATGATCCTTACAAGTACCTGTTCCGCGTGATAAATCCCAAACAGACCTTCCGTGATATCAACGAAGCGGTCATGCGCGCCGTAGTGGGAGACCGGACGGTTGACGAGGTGCTGACCGTGGGCCGCCAGGAAGTCGCCAGCACAGTGGCGGTAAAACTCCAGGAGTTATGCGACCAGTATGAACTCGGGATAAAGGTGGACCAGGTGGTGCTGCAGGATGTCAATCCCCCCGAGCCTGTGAAGCCAGCCTTTAACGAGGTCAACGAGGCGCAGCAGGAGCGTGAGAAACTGATCAACCAGGCCCTGTCGGAGTACAACAAGGTAATCCCCAAGGCCCGGGGCGAGGCGGAGAGGACCATAGAAGAAGCCAAGGGATATGCTCTGGAGAGGATCAACAATGCACGCGGCGAGGCGGATAAGTTCAACTCAATCTTCAAGGAATATATGAAGGCCAAGGAGGTCACGCTGCAGCGCATCTACCTGGAGACAATGAACAAGGTCATGCAACAGGTCGGAAGAAAGCTGATAACCGACGAGAAAGCCACGGGCATCCTGCCGTTATTCCAGCTTGACAGTGGAGGTAAAAAATGAAGAACCAGAAACCTGTAATAATCGCCATTATCATCCTGCTCATTGTGATTGTCGTCGCGTCTTCCGCCTTTATCGTACAGGAGACGGAGCAGGTTATCATCACCCAGTTCGGCAAACCCGTGGGCAAGCCGATTGTAACACCGGGCATTCACTTCAAGCTGCCGTTTATACAGCAGGCCAATTTTTTTGACAAGCGCTTTCTCGCGTGGGACGGCGACCCCAATCAGATTCCCACAAAGGACAAGAGATTCATCTGGGTGGACACATATGCCCGCTGGCGGATAAAGGACCCCCTCCTGTTCTTTCAGAGGGTGCAGAACGAGCGCCGCGCCCAGTCCAGGCTGGATGACATCCTGGACGGCGAGACCCGGAATGCGATCGCCAAGAACCTGCTGGTGGAGATAGTCCGTTCCACCAACAGGGAATACCAGAGCAGCGAGGCCCTGGCCGTCGGTGAGGTGCCGGGGAGCCTGGCCAAGATCAAGGTCGGCCGCGAGAAAATAACACGGTCAATTATTGAAGCCGCGGCCCCGCGTACACTCGAACTCGGTATCGAGCTGTTGGACCTGAGGCTCAAGCGGATCAATTACGTGGAGGAGGTTCAGAAGAAGATATTCGAACGCATGATAACAGAGCGCAAGAGGATAGCTGACAAGTTCCGCTCCGAGGGACAGGGTGAGGCATCCAAGATACTGGGCAATAAAGAGCGCGAGTTGAAAAAAATACAGTCAGAGGCATACAGGACCGCGCAGGAGATCATCGGCAAGGCCGATGCCAAGGCAACCGCTATTTATGCCGCTGCCTACAATCAGAGCAAAGAGTCGCGGGAGTTCTACAGTTTCATTAAGACAATGGAGACCTATCTTACGACTATGTCCGAGAAGGACTGGCTGATCCTGTCCACAAAGGGGGATTTCTTTAAATACCTGCAGAAACGCTCAGGCAAATAGGTTGTACATGAAAATAGCGCTGGTGATTCCCAGAAACAGCTCCGCCACCGAGAAGAGTTTTTACGATTACGGATTTTTCTCGAAGTTCCTGTTTTCAAGGAGATATTTCTCGTATCTTCTGGCCATACCCGTCCTCGTGTCACTGACACCTCCCGGACACGAGGTCAGGGTCTTTGATGAAAACATAGAGGATATTGACTACGACTGGGATGCGGACCTGGCAGGCATCAGCGTCAGAACCATGTTTGCAGACAGGGCGTACAGCATATCGGAAAACTTCCGGCGCAGGGGCGTAAAGACCGTCCTGGGCGGAATTCATCCCTCCATGTGCACAGAAGAGGCACTCCGGTACAGTGACGCTGTGCTGAAGGGCGAGGCCGAGAAGGTCTGGCCCGCCCTCCTGGAGGATGCCCGGCGGGGCAGACTGAAAAGGGTTTACAGCGCCGGGAATCCCGTGGACTTAACCGCATTCCCAACACCGGGGAGGGCATCACTCTCGAAAGACAGATACTTCGCCGATATCGTCCAGACCACAAAGGGATGCCCGTTCAAGTGTGAATTCTGCTCGGTTTACGCCTATGACGGGCAGAAAATCCGCAACAAGACAGTCGGCCAGGTCATAAAAGAGATCGAGGAGATCGCAGGCACAAGCTCGGGGTATAAGAAAAAGTCCATCTTCTTTGCAGACGACAACATCATTGCAAACAGGAAATTCGCCCGCGAGCTCTTTTCGGCATTGAAGAAATACAAACTCAACTGGTCATGTCAGGCTTCAATAAACATAGCCAGGGAGGATGAACTTCTCAGGCTGATGAAAGAAAGCGGCTGCGGGGCCATCCTGATCGGATTTGAATCCGTCTCAAAAAACAACCTCTCCCGCATGGACAAAGGGGTCAACCAGAGGCATGACTATGCGGAGGCGATAAACAGGATACAATCACACGGCATACTCGTCCACAGCTCTTTCATACTTGGATACGATTTTGATACACAATCCTCATTCGACGAGCTTATCGACTTCATCGACAAAACCCGCCTCTTGATGCCCCTGATCAATATTCTCACGCCCTTTCCGGGCACCAGGCTGTTCAGCCGTCTTGAAAAAGAGGGCCGGATCATCCACAGGGACTGGAGCAGGTACGACGCAAAAAACGTCGTGTTTACCCCTTCCCTTATGACACCGGAGGAGTTACGTGAAGGATACAGAAAGGTCATCAGGGCGGTTTATTCATTCGATTCCATATATAAAAAGCTGAGGCACTACTGGGACATCGACTTCTGGAGACATTCCAATGAGACAGACCCCATAAAATTCAAATACCGCCTCCTGTTTGCCGCACGTCTCGGCAGCCTGCTCTTTTCATCCAACGTGCAGAGGTCGAAGTTCATTCTTAAGATACTGCCGAGGATATTTGACAGGCGTGTCAGGATATCCACCATACTGACACTAATGGCCTACAACGACTATGCCTATTCAGCGTGAA
>JAADFS010000274.1 GCA_013152795.1 Deferribacteres bacterium | reverse complement strand
GTCTCTTCCGAGAGCTGCGCCAGGGAGTAATTTCTGTAGACAGCCAGCTCAATGGCACGGATGGCATACGTGATGGGGAGGAATTTCGCCAGGAACTGCACCCAGACCGGCAGGACGGCGACAGGAAAATACACACCCCCGATCAGCCCTTCGAGACTGCTTATCAACCATCCCACCGGATTGCCCCGCTTGAATACCATTATGAAACTCGCTGAAAGTATGCCTAGGCTGCTGAATGAGAGAATGGTCAGGATCAGTATCACGAAGGCGGACAGAATATTTACATTGTCAAAACTTATCCTGAACAGGTATCTGCCGGCAATAAGGTAGATGAGCATGTTCAGGGTGGCAAACAGCAGATTCCACAGGGACATGGAGAACAGGATGGTCGGCACCTTTGTAGGCGTAAGGAGCAGGGCTTCGAGGGTGCCTTGGACCTGTTCGGAGCGGATCCTTCCCGAGAAAGATCCGAGCCCCACGCCTACATAACTGAAAAAGGCCGTGCTGAGAAGCACGTATGAAAAGTAGTTCACCCCGAATTCCTCCAGATAGCCGACAACCCTGTGGCCGAACATCTTGTCGATGAAATAATAGCTCAGGAGGCTTGTCATAACGGAAAATATCCTGAATATAAAGGACAGCTTGTAGCTTGATTCGGCCAGGAAGTCCTTTTTCACAAAAGCCAGGGGTTTTCTCAGCATATGCGGGACCCTTCGGTCAATTTCACAAATATCTCCCCGAGTGCGGCAGAGGGATTATCAATCCTTTTTCGCAGTTCATCCAGAGTGCCCATGGCATACAGCCTGCCTTTATGCAATATCATGAACAGGTCGCAAAAGTCCTCGGC
This sequence comes from Deferribacteres bacterium, assembly GCA_013152795.1. Taxonomy (GTDB): domain Bacteria; phylum Nitrospirota; class Thermodesulfovibrionia; order UBA6902; family UBA6902; genus JAADFS01. The sequence goes on along the minus strand of JAADFS010000274.1, from coordinate 3,656 downwards.
CTCCTCCATGTTATGGGTGGTGAATATAACCGTCTTGCCTCTTTCCCTGACCAGATGCGCTCTTATGAAATCCCTTAAACTCAGGGCCGTGGTGTAATCGAGGCTCCGTGTGGGCTCATCCAGAAGAAGAAGCCCGGGGTCATGGAGGAGGCCCCTCATCAGGGCGAATTTCTGTTTCATACCCGCGGAATAGGAATCAAAACGCATGTCCTGGTAATCCACGTCAAAGAGACCGAACAGGTAGTCCAGCCTCCTCTTTGCATTCTCAATGCCGTACATGGCTGCAAAGAACTCAAGATTCTGCCTGCCGGTGAGACGCCAGTAAAAACTTCTCTCCTGTGAAGATACCAGTCCGGTAAAGGATTTGATCCTGTTGTCGTCAATGCCTGCACGGCAGCTGTTTATGACCACACTGCCTTTATCCGGAAGTATGAGGGTGGCCAGTATCTTCAGCAGGGTGGTCTTCCCTGCGCCGTTGGGGCCGAGGATACCGAGTATCCTGCCCCTGTCAAGTGTAAAAGAGACGTCCTCAAGCGCCCTCACGCGCTCCCTGAACCTGAAACCCGACCTGAGGAGTTTACCGAAGGAAAGGGAAAGGGGAGGTATGAAATCCTTGGTCAGGCCCTTCGCCTCCAGTATATGTATGTGTTTCACTTAATTAATCCGCCGGATTTGCCGATAGTAGTAACATTACATAACATAGCAAGAACCTGATTGATAGTATATAGCAATACGCAGGGTTACTTCAAAGCTGCTATGTATGTAACCCGCGTCACCGGGGGATAAAAGGGGGAAAATGGTGGTTCAGGAAAAAGATGTTTCATGCCTTCCCGGTGCTGCCGGACCGGCGGTTAATCGGAGGATGGGAGGGTTGGTTCTTGTCGTTTTCATGTTGATAACGGCCCTGCTTGTTGTTCCGGCACCTGACGGGCACATGCAGGCAGTTCCCCGGGTTATAACGGAGAAACCGGGCTTCCTGAATATGTCATTGAAGTCGGTGATGTTCTGTATATATCGGTATGGGATGAGGATGACCTCAGGGAGGAGGTCGTGGTGCGCCCTGATGGGAAGATATCGTTTCCCCTGGCAGGCGACGTGCCTGCTGTCTGTCTTACCTTCGAGATGTTAAGGGAGGAGCTTGTAGAGAGACTCAAACAGTATGTGAGGGATCCCATAATTTCCATATCTCTCAAGAAAACGGGCGACAAGAAGGTCATTGTCCTGGGTGAGGTCAATGAGCCCGGGGTCTATTATGTCTCGGGGCAGAGGACCGTACTTGAGGCAATCGCCCGTGCAAACGGTTTTACGCAACATGCGGTCTTATCCAGCGTAATACTCCTCCGGGGAGGGCCCGAACACCCCGAGGGGATAAGGCTTGACCTGAACAGTGCCATCAATAAGACGGATATGACCCAGAATGTTGCATTGCGGTCAGAGGATATGGTCTATGTGCCGAGGAAGTTTATCGCTGATGTGAATTATTTTGTCACGCAGTTTCTTGAGCCTATATACAAAAGCGCGTGGACATTACGGTTGATGCAGGTCATAAGCCAGTGAAACACTCAACGGTCTATGAACGGGACAACAAGCCTGCCCGGCAGGCAACATTTTTATTTTTTTATGAAACAGTGAGGTGAAAATCGGGATGCAACGATATCAGACGGTCTCTGTGCCCTTGGCGTGTTATTGCGGGCCGGTGGCTGAGCAGGGGGGATTTTCTTGCCGCAGTATGAACTGAGCCTCAGGGATTACATAAGGATATTCCAGAGAAGGAAGTTTGTCATAATCACGACTTTTCTTCTTGTAAGTGTCGGAAGTGTCCTGCTTTCCCCCAAACCCTCTCCCATATACAAGGCATCCACAACGGTCAAGATAGAGGAACGCAGAACCGTCTCGGGCCTGCTTTCAGAATGGGTCACCTACAACCCCGGTGATAAAATGGCATCGCAGGCCATGATAATCAAGGGGTTTCCCATTATGAAAAAAGTGGCTTTGCGCCTGAAAATGATAAACGACGATATGCCTGTCACGGAAATTCACAGGGTGGTGAGTGGATTACAGAACAGCATCGATACCGAGAGAATCGAACGCACCAATATCATTAAGATTACCGCCTCTGCATCCGATCCCCAAAGGGCAAAAGACCTGGCCGAAAACGTAGCCTCTGTATACATAGAAGAGAACCTGCTGGAGAAGACCAGGCAGGCGCGCAATGCCCGCAGGTTTATTGAAGAGCAGCTTGCATTGCTGGAGGTCAGACTGGAAAAAGCGGAAGACCGCCTGTGGAAATTCAAGGAACAGATGGTGGATGAAACGGCCGCTATCGATAAGGCAGAGAGAACGGATGAGACAGATGATATGAAGGAGCTTGAGCCGCTCAGGGAGAAACTGAGAGAGCTGAACTTTAAGCTGTCGGCATTCATGCAGAGATATACGGACAGGCATCCCCGGATAGTGCGCCTTAAAAGGCAGATAAGTGAATTGGAGTTGGTGCTCGAAGAAAGGCTTAAGGAATCTTATTCACAACAGGCGGAAGGCAGGAGGGAATCAATGGCACGGCAGGAGAAGAAAGCCGCGGATTTAAAGACACTGCGGAAAAGCCTTTCGGAGCAGAAACTCACATATGCAAGACTTGCCCGCGATGTTGAGGTCAACAAAAAACTATACATGATGTTCAAGGAGAAACTCGAAGAGGCGCGTATTAACGAGGCGCAGAAAGTGGGGGATGTCTCAATAGTCGATCCCCCGGTTATGCCCTCTTCGCCGGTGAATACACGGGGGAAACTCAACCTTTTGATAGGCGGGATGATGGGACTGCTGCTGGGGATTGTACTTGCCTTTATATTCGAGGCACTGGATACCTCCATAGGGACTATCGAGGATGTGGAGAATCTCGTCAAACTGCCTGTCCTGGGGGTGATTCCTTCGGCACGCGGTAATCTCAAGAAATGGAAGGTGAAATTCAGGAAAAACATTTCACCTGTGATGAGGAGGGAGGCGGAGGAGGCATATATACGCCTGATCGTCCATCATCAACCCCGCTCTGTTGTAGCCGAGGCCTGCCGCAATATACGAACCAACCTTAAACTGGGGCCGTCCAGAAGGACGATTCTTGTTACAAGCTCCGGCCCCCATGAGGGCAAGAGCACGCTTCTGACTAATCTGGGCCTGGCCGTGGCCCAGACAGGGGCAAAAACACTCCTTGCCTCATGTGACTTAAGGCGCCCCTCGATTGCCAGGACTTTCGGCATAAAGAGAGAACCGGGGCTGACCGAGCTTGTGGCAGGCACGGCACGCATGGAAGAAGCGCTCAGGAATATAGAGGAAGCCGTACCGCGGGATACGGCATCCGGTGGAACAGCAATGATTTCAGGCATAAAAAACCTCTGGGTTCTTCCCAGCGGACATCTGCCCGCCAATCCAGCGGAGATACTGGAATCCGGAAGATGGTGGGAACTGATTGAAGAACTGAAGAAAGAGTTCGATTTTATTTTCTTTGATTCACCACCCGTGCTGCCCGTGACTGATGCGAGCCTTCTTGCCTCGAGGCTGGATGTCGTGGTCCTGTGTTATGAGATCGGCAAGATATCCAGGGAAGGACTGTTGCGGGCCAAGGTACAGCTTGAATCGGTCGGCGCCAATATAGCGGGAGTAGT
>JAADFS010000273.1:788-5079 GCA_013152795.1 Deferribacteres bacterium | reverse complement strand
TACCTCAGCCTGTAAATTTCCGCAAGTTCTTTCTCGTCTGAAACAGCGCTGACTATAAACGGCATAGAGAGATTCTCCCAAACAACGCATCTGAAAGTCAAGTAAATATTGTCTCAAGGGAAAAATTATTCGACATAAAAATAATATCACACGGATATTGTGTGTCAAGTATTTTTTTGTTTTTTCGGAATAAAATGACTGAAACTTTACATTTTATACTGTAAGAGCGTGGCGGGGGAACAGAGTTCAGAGTTCTGAGTTCAGAGTTCAAAGTTCTGGATTCTGGGTTCTGGGTTCTGAACTCCGGTATTTTTAAGGTTCAGGGTCGTAAAAACCCTGTCAGAAATGCCAGTATACTTTATATTTCAAAAAATGCTACATTATTCTCCGACCGTTCATCAGGCGGGGCCGACACCAGCCTGATTTGAACGGAAACGGGGGCATGGGAAGTATTTCTGCACTCCATAACCTCTGAAATTCAAAGCAAAAACATGAAAGGAAGGGAAAACCATGAAGAGATTTTACGTCCCGGCTCTGATACTGTTTATGTTGATATCCGTCCTGCCTCTTTCTGCGCATGCAGGCCTCGCGTACAGGGGGAGCGGCCTTGTATATGATGATGATTTGAACGTCACCTGGCTTCTGAACGCAAACTATCCGGCCGGCACGATGACATGGTCCGAAGCCGCCGACTGGGCTGAAAACCTGGTCTTCGGGGGTTATGACGACTGGCGCCTGCCCCTCTCCGATACGTGTACCGGTAAGGGCTGTACCGAAAGCGAAATGGGCCATCTCTATTATCTTGAGGGAATATCCGCGGCATCACCCGGTATATTTACGGATGTGAGACCTTCGCTTTACTGGTCATCCACGGAATATGACGCGGCCCGGGCCTGGCGGTTCAATTTCAAGTACGGCACGCAGAGCACTGGCAAAAAAACGCAGAGGCGCTATGTCTGGGCAGTGCGTGACGGTGATGTTGCACTCCCGGTCGTGCCCGAGCCGGCAGGTGCCGCACTGTTTATTGCAGGAGGAGCCGCGCTGGCGGTACGGCGCTTGCGGAAGAAAAAAGTACTTCGCTGACCGGCTTTCCCGCCCGTTTAGCGTACAGTGGTAACACCTCAACCCCCTCCCCCTAACCCCCTCCCGCCAGGGGAGGGGGGGACTTGTTTCATTCTGCACCCTGACAACTGCACCCTGCACCCTCAACTCAGAACTTTGAACTCAGAACTTTGAACTTAATCTTTATTGAGATAATCCCTCAGCGCCTCTTTCCAGTGTCGCGGCTGCCCAATGCCTTCCAGCCTGAGCATGGTGTTAGCGAGCGCTGAAAATGCGGGCCTCCTCGCAGGACGGCTGATTTTATCTGAGGATACGGGGTTTATCTTGGTCCCGGCGGATTTCAGCAGCGCAATCTCGCATGCAAGCTCATACCACGAGCAGTAAGATGAGTTTGTTATATGGTATATGCCGTAACCCCTGCCCGGGAGTTCTTTCAGTTTTGAGGCGAGGTCATAAGTGAAGGTCGGCGAGCCTGTCTGGTCATCCACTACATTTATTTCATCTTTTTCAGACAGGAGCCTCACTATCGTATCGACAAAATTCCTGCCGTTTTTCCCGTAAAGCCACGATGTCCTGACAATATAAAACCTGTTGGTAAGCGAAGACACAAACCTTTCGCCCATGAGCTTCGAGAGGCCGTACCTGTTTACGGGATTCGGCGCATCCCATTCGTTATAAGGTTCGTTTTTCGCGCCGTCAAATACATAATCCGAGCTGATGTAGATTACCGCGCAGCCGGCCTCTTCACAGGCCATTGTGACATTCCTCGTGCCGGTGCCGTTTATGAGATAGGCCTTTTCAGGGTCGAGTTCGCTGCCGTCCACATCAGTGTACGCGGCGGCATGGATCAGATAATCCGGTTTTATGTCTTTTATTACGGAGACGGTCCTGTCAAGGTCGGTTATGTCAAGATCACGGAGCGACAGGGCTGCCAGGTCAGTATCCGCAAAGACCCTCCTTATTTCATGGCCCAGCATACCCTCAGCACCTGTCAGGGCGACCCTCATCCGCGGAGCCTCTCCCCGTACTGGACGTCATAGTACTTCATATACTCCCCTGATATGATGCCCTCCCACCATTTTCTGTTGTCGATATACCATCTTATGGTCCTTGTAATGCCGTCTTCAAAAGCTGTTTCCGGTCTCCAGCCCAGTTCTCCTTCGATCTTTGCAGGGTCGATTGCATATCTCCTGTCGTGGCCCTGCCTGTCCTTCACAAAGGTTATAAGTCCGGTGAGCCTGTCTTCGCTCATCCCGAGCTGTTCCGCGATTTTTCCAAGCAGAAGCCTGATCAGCTCTATATTCGGCATCTCGTTCCTTGCGCCCACATTATAAATCTCTCCCGGCCTGCCCCTGTGCAGCACTGCATCCACTGCCCTGCAGTGGTCCTCGACGTATATCCAGTCCCTCACATTCATGCCGTCGCCGTAGACCGGGATCGGTTTCCCGCTGATCGCATTCAGGATAACGAGCGGGATGAGTTTCTCGGGGAACTGGTAGGGGCCGTAATTGTTGGAGCACCTTGTTATCACGGCCCTGACCCCGTGGGTTTCAACATACGCCCTGACGAGGAGGTCTGAAGACGCCTTGCTTGCATACGGGCTGTTCGGCAGGAGAGGGGAGCCTTCATTGAACAGCCCTGTCTCAGCGGAACCGTAAACTTCATCTGTTGAAACATGCACCAGGGTGCAGCCCCTCTGCCTTGCCGTCTCAAGCAGGTTATGGGTGCCTGCTATGTTTGTCTTCAGAAACGGCGCGGCGTCAAGGATGCTCCTGTCCACGTGGCTCTCGGCGGCAAAATTCAGAATCGCATCGAATTCCAGGGATTCAAGCAGTTTCCTGTCACAGATATCGCCTTTTATGAACTCGTACCTATCGGAGGACTCGATGTCTTTCAGGTTTTCGAGATTGCCTGCATATGTGAGCCTGTCCAGGTTGAACGCGGTAGTCCGGATGCGCGGACAGCACATACCTGATATAGTTGGAGCCGATGAATCCCGCGCCGCCGGTGACAAGCAGTCTCATTCATCCACCCTGAACCGGGACGACGGGTCATCTTCGTGCCTTATTTCATCGACATCCCCTGTCCTGCCCCATCCCCTGTAGAGCCTGTCGGGCAGGTTTATCACAAGGGCGTCGGTGTCGCCTATATTTTTGTATGCGTGCACTATACCGGGGGGGATTATCGCTATGGTGGGTGTTTCTCCGGTATCGACCGTCTTTTTTTGCAGGTAGGTCGTGGATGCCTTCCTGTTGTCCCAGAGGTAAAGCCTGAACCTGCCGATAAGGCAGAAATAATCCGTCTGCTCCCTGTGCTCGTGCGGGCCTCTCACGAGCCCGGGCCTTGTCATGGAGATATATGACATAACAGGCCGGATTTCGGATTCATCCTGCCTGATTATCTCGCCGAGCCAGCCGCGCCGGTCTTCATGAATCACCAGTTCCCTTATTACAAGACCTTCCACCTACACCTCCACCACCGAGTCGTCGCCGATCATGAGCCTCAGGGCCTTGTGCATTTTATTATTCCTGATAATCCTCACGTTCCTGCCTATGAGGCTTTCCTCCAGCCTCTCGATATTCCTCAGCTCGCTTCCATCCATGATCACCGAGTGCTCGACAGAGGAATTGACAACCTTTACGTTATTGCCTATGCTTGTATGCGGGCCGATGAATGCGTTTTTTATCACCGTGTTTTCACCTATCACCACAGGCCCGCGTATCGTGCTTTCCATTATAACAGAACCCCGCCCCACGGCGACACGCCCGAGTATCCTGCTTGCATCGTCTGTTTCACCCTCGATGTTGCCTTTAAGCCATTCGTCCAGAACAGTCGCATTTGCAGTAAGCATGTCATCCTTTTTCCCTGTGTCGAGCCACCACATATCGAGGATGAGGCTCTTGACATTACAGCCCATGTCGATCAGCTCCTGAATGGCATCCGTTATCTCAAGCTCCCCCCTCCTGGAGGGTTTTATCCGCTCTATGGCCCGGTGTATTTGCGGCGAAAAGATGTATATGCCCACAAGCGCGAGGTTTGAAGGCGGCACTTCCGGCTTCTCGATGAGCCTCAGTACCCTGCCTTCCCCTGAAACCTCCGCAACGCCGAACTGGCTGGGATTGTCCACTTCCTTCAGGAGTATAAAGGCATCCGGAGACGTGTCCCTGAATTCACGGACAAACCCCTCTATGCCTGAGCCGATCAGATTGTCCCCCAGGTACATTACAAA
>JAADFS010000273.1:0-777 GCA_013152795.1 Deferribacteres bacterium | reverse complement strand
AGGAAATCACGGGCCGTCTTGATGGCATGCGCAAGTCCTCCGGGCACATCCTGTGTTATATACTCTATGCTGATTCCCCTTGAGCTTCCGTCACCGGCGGCCTCCCTGATCTCGTGTCCGGTCTCAGGGGAGATGATGATGCCGATATCCTTTATTCCGGCCTGGACAATGTTGTCTATGCAGTACAGCAGTATGGGCTTGTTGGCTACGGGCACGAGCTGTTTTGCGCCCGAGTATGTCAGAGGCCTCAGGCGCGTGCCCTTGCCCCCGCTCAGTATAAGCGCCTTCATTGAATTTACCTTACTTACAGTTTGTATTTTTGTGCCTTACAGTGGCATAAAATCCTGCCAGCGGGGCAGACTCCCCTGCCCGTTTATGCAACATTAAGGTTATGAAGCATTGAAATTCTTTCTCAATTCCATCTTTTTTATCTTGCCTGTGGCCGTTTTTGGGAGCTGGTCCACAAAGACCATCCTCCTCGGCATCTTGAACCGGGCAATGTGCCCTTTCAGGTAATCCCTTATCTCGTTTTCGCTTACCGCGGCATTGTCCGCCTTTTTCATAAACAGCACCGGTATCTCCGAACCCCTGCCGTCCGGTATGCCGACCATTGCGCATTCTTCTATCAGGGGGTGTTTTATTACGATATTTTCCACCTGTTTCGGATATACGTTCATTCCATCAACAATAATAAGATCCTTTTTCCTGTCGACAATATATATGTAGCCGTCTTCATCGATTTTCGCCATGTCGCCGGTATGGAGCCAGCCGTCCTTC
>JAADFS010000272.1 GCA_013152795.1 Deferribacteres bacterium | reverse complement strand
TCATTCCGGGGATGGGCCCCCAGAACCGCCTGAATATCCGGTGGAAGATGGACTCTTCTTTTTCGGGGATTTCGTTATACCCGTATTCGGCAAGCCTCTTTTGCGCCTCGGCCTGTGACAGGCCCCTGTCCTTTGCAGTATGCAGGGCCTCAAGCGCCTTTTCTACAGACAGTTTCCTGTAATCATCCGTCTCCATTCCCATCATCGCCTCCTTGCGTCTGCCTGAAACATTACGGTTGCACCCTTAACTCTGAACTGTGAACTTCCCCCGAGGGACAGCCGTCACGGTTTGATAGTGATGTAAATATACCCGCCGTCCCTGTATACGAGAAGAAGCACGCTGTCCTTGGAACCTATCTTTGAGACCGTCTTTTCATAGTCCGCAATGTTCTCTACGGGCTTCCTGTTTATCTCCATGATCACGTCATTACGCCTTACAGCCGGAAAGGCCGGGCTGTCCATTTCAATGTTCGTGACAACAACGCCCTTTACCTTCTGCGGTATGCCGAGGCTGCTCCTGATCCCTGCATCGAGGTCCTGAACATGAACACCCTTCATTACATTCCTGTATTCGCTCTTTGCAGCAGCCACCGCCTCTTCCGAGAGCCTGCCTATGGTGACGGTCAGCACCTCTTCCCTGCCGTCCCTTATGATCTTTATCTTGACCCTGGTCTCAGGCGGGGTTGCAGCCACCATGTTCCTCAGCGCCGTCGAACTCTCCACAGGCTTGGAGTCGAATTCTATTATCAGGTCCCCGCGCCTGAAGCCCGCCTTTGCAGCAGGGCTGTCCTCAACCACGTCTGTAACAAGGGCGCCCTTTTCCCGGCTTATGCCGAACTGTTTTGCTATATCCGGGGTCATGTTCTGTATGGTCACACCGAGCCAGCCGCGGATGACCTTGCCGTGCTTTATAATGCTGTCCATAACGGTTTTCGCCATATTCGAGGGGATGGCAAATCCTATACCCATGTATCCGCCGCTCTTTGACAGGATCGCGGTGTTTATTCCTATAAGCTCTCCCTTGATATTCACAAGGGCGCCGCCCGAGTTGCCGGGATTGATGGCAGCGTCCGTTTGTATGAAGTTCTCGTAATCCTCGATCCCCACATTCGACCTGCGCAGCGCGCTCACTATGCCCATTGTGACGGTATGGCTGAGGGCAAAGGGGTTGCCGACCGCTATAACCAGCTCTCCCACCTTCAACTCGTCGGAGTCCCCCACCTTGAGCGCGGGCAGCCCCTTGGCATCGATCTTCACCACGGCAAGGTCGGTCTTGGGGTCAGTGCCCACAAGCTTGCCCTTGAACTCCCTCTTGTCATACAGGATCACCTTTATGTCCTCTGCATCCTTGACAACATGGTTGTTTGTCAGGATGTACCCGTCATCCGTTATGATCACCCCTGAACCGAGGGCCGATGACTTGTATTTTCTCATATGGCCGCCGAACTCATCGCCGAAGAAACGCCTGAAAAACGGGTCATTGAACAGGTCCCCGAACGGGCCGGTGTTCATTGAGACGGTTGTGGTGGTGGATATGTTGACCACAGAGGGTTTCACAGCCTCGGAAACCTCGGAGAGGGCGTCACTGAACCGCCCGAGCAGGTCCGAGGCGCCGGCGGACACACTGGTCTCCTTTGCGTAATTGACCTGCTGTACCCCGAGGTCCGCGGACAGGATAAAGCCCATGATTATACCTGCCGTTATCAGGGTGAATGCAAGAATTATGTTTCTCTTCTTCATCTTCGTCTTCCTCCTTTATATAAAAATTAATCGTAGTTGTAACTCGGTCACCTCCCAGGGGATGGTGAAACCTTACAGTGGCATAAAAAACATCGCCTGCGGGCAAGGGAGGCTGCCGGAAAAGCTTTATCTGCGATTCCTTTAAGTATAACAGGACACCCCCTCCCCGGCCCTCCCCCGTCAAGGGGGAGGGGGAACAGGTCTTTATTCTGCACCCTGACAACTGCACCCTGCACCCTATTCTGTTTAAATCCCATCGCTTTATAAAGGTTTTACGGCAGCCTCCCTTGCCGCGTTTATGGCAACGTTAAGGTGAATTGATTGGTGCGTTACACGCAGACAGGAGGGGGTGCATTATTCACCTCCTCCCCTTAGAATATTATATGTGTGCCGCGCAATCATCAGCTCTTCATTGGTCTTTATCACCCTTACCGTAACCATGCTGTCATCACCGGAGATCACGGCGCTGCCGGTCCTGTTCCGTTCAGGATCAATCCGGATTCCCATGAAACCGAGCCCTTCGCAGATGCGGCTGCGGATCACGGGGGAGTTTTCGCCTATGCCGCCGGTAAAAACGAGTGTATCCAGTCCGCCGAGTGCGGTTACAAGTCCCCCCAGGAATTTCCTTGCCTGGTAGCAGAAAAGCTCAACGGCCTCGTGAGCCCGCGGCTCCTCTTGTTCCATGTCAAGCAGTTCCTTCATATCCGGGCTGATCCCTGATATGGCTGCGAGACCGGCCCTCCGGTTTACAAGCTCGCTGATTTCGCCGGCTGACATGCCCTTGTGCTCAAGGAGATACAGGATAACGCCGGGGTCAAGGTCGCCGCAGCGGGTGCTCATAACGAGTCCGCCCGCGGGCGTGAATCCCATCGTGGTATCCACCGCCCGCCCGTTGTGAACAGCCGTCATGCTGGCGCCGTGGCCCAGGTGGGCAATGATCACCCGGCCCCTGACCGCCTCTTCGCCCACCGCCCTGCCCAGCTCTTCGGTGATATATTCATACGACAGGCCGTGGAAGCCGTAGCGCTGAAGACCCTCTTCACGCAAATCCCGCGGGAGGGCGTACAGCCTGGCAATCCGGGGCATGTCCCTGTAAAAGGCGGTATCAAAGCAGGCGACCTGTTTTATGTGCGGGGCAAAGCGGCTGATCGCCTCTATGGCGTCAAGCTCGTGGGGCAGGTGTTGGGGGGCGAAAGGGCTGAGCTTTCTCAGGTCCTCGACAAGCCCGCCGGTGACAGGCTGCGGCCCGGTATACACCGCGCCTCCGTGCACTACACGGTGCCCTGCGGCATCCAGGCCGCGGTCATACGCGTGGTCTTTCAGCCAGTCGAACAGATACTCAAGGGCGGCCCCGTGGTTCCCCGCGGCAAGCCCTGTCTGCATCAGGGTACTGCCGCCCGAGTCTCTTGCATGAAACAGGCTGCTGTCGCGGCCGATCCCGCTGATCTCCCCTGAGAGGGAAAGGTCTTCGGAATCACCCATGCGGTACACTGAAAACTTTATACTTGAAGAACCGCTGTTGACGGTTAAAATATGCCTGTCAGCCATGATAAGGCCTGTCCATCACTGTCTCCCGGCAGGGTCTCCTGCACGTTTTATCCCTTCAGGTCAATAATAGCACAGATGATGGTAATGTTACAGCGGAAGACATCGCCGGCAGGCAAGGCAGGCTGCCGGGAAAGCTTTATCTGCGATACCTTCAGGAAATACTCCGCACAGCATATTGACGTCTTTTGCAACTTCATTTCCAGTTACTTCCTGCAATAAAGAGTTATTTCAATATCCCATCGCTTTATAAAGGTTTTCCGGCAGCCTGCCTTGCCGCGTTTATGCAAGGTTTACTGAAAGGTAATGTTACAGATAAGGCGAAAAGAGCCGGGCGATTCCGTCACGCAATTTGACCGGAAGCCTCCTGCTGTTTACATCCTTTAAGGTGACCCTGCGGGCATTCCGGAGCTTTGCCTGTACCACTGTCTCAAGACGGCCGGCCAGTTCGCGGTCATAACATTCCACGTTGAACTCGAAATCCAGCCGGAAACTCCGGGGGTCCATGTTTGCAGAGCCGAACAGTATCCACTCATGGTCCACGAGCATGAGCTTTGTGTGGTCAAACGGAGGCGGTGTAAGCCATATGCGGCAGCCGTGTCTCAGTATCTGACGGAACAGGTCTGTGGAGGCCCACTGCACTATCCTCAGGTTATTCACAGAGGGGAGGATTATGTCAACGTCGACACCGCGCATAGAGGCAAGGTTAAGCGCCCTGATAAGCGCGGAATCCGGGAGGAAATAGGGAGTTACAATCTTCAGCGAGGATTTTGCGCAGGCAATCGCGCCGTGCACTGTCCAGAGGAATTTCTCAAAGTCCTCATCAGGGCCGTCAGGGATGCCCCGCGCAGTTACATTACCCTTGGGCTCCAGCATGGGGAACCACTTCTCATCATTCAGTACCTCTCCGGTGCAGAACACCCAGTCCTCGGCAAAGGCATTCTGCAGGTCGCTGACAACAGGGCCCTCCAGGAGAAAGTGCACGTCCTGCAGCGGATTGGCAGGGGCTTCCCTCAGGAGGAGGCCCTCCCGGATGTTCATGCCCCCGGTGAAGCCGGTCCTTCCGTCCACGACCAGTATCTTGCGGTGGTTTCTCAGATTCACAAAAGGCATCCGCCAGGGAAGAAACGTGGGGAGGAACCGGGCGGTGGCGATGCCTGCACGGTTTAATCTGCGGGTGATGGGGGGCAGGGAATACCGGGCCCCCATGTCATCGATAATCACGCGCACATCCACCCCGCGTTTAACCGCGCGCGCAAGGGCATTCAGAAAAAGTCTTCCGGCCCTGTCGTTGTCAACAAAGATGAAGGTGGACAGTGTAACAGAACGCTCGGCCCTGTCAATGGCACTCAGCATGGCCGGATATGCCTCATCGCCGTTTACAAGGGGCACGACCCTGTTGCCCTGTAAAAGGGGCGTCTTCACCACGCGGTAAACCAGCCTTGACAGGGCTGCAAACTGATCCCGCAGGGTGTCGGTGTCTCTCCGGCAATGGGGCGGCACGTTCCTTGAACTGCGGTAACGGGCGTGGCCGCTCCTGAGGGCTACCGCGCGGCGCTTGATGCGGTTGATCCCGAGAATCACATAGAGAAGCGGTCCGATGACAGGGACAAGCCAGATGACCCCCACCCATGCAACCGCGGCCCGCGTGTCCCGCTTGTGGAGGATGGCATGCCCCGAGGCCAGGAGGGTTACCAGCAGGGTGAGCATCCACGTGATATGGGGCCACATTTCCTTTAAAAAACTCAACATAAGGAGTATAATACGTTTTTCCGGACATATTTCCAAGGCTATGGAACGTAAAAAACTTCTCCTGATATTAATTGTCGCCTCCGCACTCTTGGGCAGTGCAGTCCTTATTATGCTGAAGGCCGCAAGGCAGCAGGGGCCGCCCGAGTTTTCGGGCACGGTCCAGGCGCGTGAGATAAATGC
>JAADFS010000271.1:3851-5466 GCA_013152795.1 Deferribacteres bacterium | reverse complement strand
TGGGCCTTCCCGAGCGCCCTGAACTGAAACCTGCCGGTTTTATACCTGAGGCCTTTTTCAGCGGCCTGCTTCTCCCTCAGGCCCACCGAGCCTATTTCCGGACTTGTAAAGATTGCAGCAGGCACAACGTCATAGTTTACCTCTGAGTTGCCGCCCAGCGCATTCTCTGCTGCAACAATCCCTTCTTTTGATGCAAGGTGGGCGAGCATAATGCCGCCGACCACATCGCCGATTGCATAGACGCCCTCAACATTTGTCTGCATCCTGCTGTCCACGATGATCTCGCCCCTGCCGCCTTTTTTGACGCCTATTTCCTCAAGCCCTATGCCCTCACTGTTGACGGCCCTTCCTATGGATACAAGCACCTTTTCAGCCTCTATGACATTGCCGCCGGAAAGCTGCACCGAGACGCCGTTATTCTTTACATCGACTTTTTCCACACTGGTGTTTGTCAGGAGCCTGATCTTCTTTTTCTTCAACTCCCTTTCAAGAATCGCGGATATCTCGGCGTCTTCCGTTGATACCGCATTCGGCATCATCTCCACCAGTGTCACTTCAGAGCCGAATTCCCTGTAGATGAATGCAAACTCGCATCCTATCACACCGGCGCCCACGATAAGGAGGCTTGAGGGAATCGAGTCGGGATTTATCGCATTATCGCTGGATAGAATCCTCTCCCCGTCAAAGGGAAAGACAGGGATACGGGCCGGCCTGGAGCCGGTCGATATAATCATCCTGTCGGTATCGACTTCTTCCGTTGATCCGTCCCTGAGGGTCACCTTTATGCTCCGGGGGCTGGTGATCACTCCCCTTCCCTCTATCAGCCTGACGCCCCATGACCTGAAAAGGCTTCTTATGCCTTTGACCTGCGTTGCGACGACCTTGTTTTTTCTCTCGACGATTTTCTGAATATCAGGTGAAATCGTTCCGTCAAGCTTCAGGCCGAAGCTGCCGGCGTTTCTTGCCTTGTGCAGCACCTCGGCCGAGGCTATGAGCGTCTTTGTCGGTATGCATCCGCGGTTGAGGCATGTTCCGCCTACCTCGCTCTCTTCTATGACCGTAACTTCGGCACCGAGGCGTGCCGCTCTGAGAGCCGCCACATAGCCTCCGGGGCCCGCCCCCAGGATTGTGAGTTTCATTATTTCAGTTTCACCTCTTCTTCAAGATATTTTTCATAATCTTCGGCATCCATGAGATTGTCGAGCTCTGTCTCGTCCTCCATCTCGATAACCGCGATCCACCCCTTGTCATAAGGGTCTTCATTTATTATCTCCGGTGCATCAATCAGGTCTTCATTGAATTCAACAATCGTTCCGCTGACAGGGCTTATTACCGAGGATGTGGCCTTTGTGGACTCTATCTGCGTGAGCTCTGTTCCCGCCTCCACAGTGGAGTCTATTTCGGGTGCATCAATGTAAACAATATCACCGAGTGATTCCTGCGCATAAAACGAGATTCCGACAATGGCCTTGTCGCCTGAAACTCTTACCCAGGTATGTTCTTTGTGATATTTGAGATCATCAGGATACATTTCATCCTCCTTAAAATTATTGATATCAGGATTATCTCGGGTGTGAGTGAAATTCTAAACATAGAAAATTTTTTTGTCAAGAAT
>JAADFS010000271.1:2895-3822 GCA_013152795.1 Deferribacteres bacterium | reverse complement strand
GTAAGGTTATGTCTTGCAGATTATCTGCACATCCATTACATTTGTACCGGTAGGGCCGGTGATCAGTAATGACCCTGTCTTTCTGAAGAAATTGTAGGAGTCATTGTTGTCGAGAAATTCCGCCGGATTAAGCCCCATGCCCTTTGCCTTTGCGATGGTGCTCCCGTCGACAACCGCCCCTGCCGCATCTGTCGGCCCGTCAGTGCCGTCTGTCCCTGCGGAAAGCAGGGTTATACCGTCAATGCCCTCTATCTCCATCGCAAAACTGAGCGCAAGCTCGGTATTGCGCCCGCCCTTGCCTTTTCCCTTTACTGTCACGGTTGTCTCACCGCCCGAGATCAGACACTTCGGGCCTCTGTACTGCACGGCCTTTTCAGCCAGCAGTTTCCCCGCCTCCCTTGCCTCGCCCGTCAGCTCATAAGATATGATCTCCGCGTCCAGGCCGAGGGAGACGGCCTCTCTTTGCGCGGCTTCGAGTGCCCTGCGGTTGCTGCCGATGATGGTGTTTATGACCCTGCTGAATACGGGGTTGCCCTCTTTCGGCGTCTCAGGCAGGTCCCCTGCCCTGCCCCTGTTCAGAACATCCATGACCGCGGCGGGAGCCCTGCCCGCAAGATGGAATTTATTGATGACATCCAGCGCATCCTGATATGTCGACGTATCAGGCACTGTAGGGCCTGACGCTATTACATCGAGCTTATCTCCGATTACATCCGATATCATCAGGCTGGCAATCCCGGCCGGGTATGCGGTCTCGGCAAGCCTGCCGCCCTTGACCGCGGATATGTGTTTGCGCACTGCATTCAGTTCAGTTATGTCCGCCCCGGCCCTCAAAAGCAGGTCTGTGATCTCCTGTTTCTCATGCAGTGTTATTCCATTGTACGGGGATACGAAAAGGGCCGAGCCGCCGCCCGAGACAAGGCACAG
>JAADFS010000271.1:0-2788 GCA_013152795.1 Deferribacteres bacterium | reverse complement strand
GGCCGGCCCTTGATATGCCCGTACTTTGTAACGACAAGGCCCCTGCTTATCATGTCAGGGCCCAGCGTTTCCTCTATGGATGCGGCCATCTGATAAGAAGCCTTGCCGAAACCGATTACAATAAGGTCCGTAAAGTTCCCGGCCGAGTAGCGCGAACGGATTTCATCCGCACAGCCCCTTACAATCAATGAGGGATCAACCGCCCGCAGCGCCTCACGGAATATTCTCCTGACTGTTTCTTCTGCATTCATGACGGTGTTTTCCTTGACCATTTAATTTTCAGCATTTATACTTATCTTACTTGATTTTATATATTTTTTTTATTATTCTCTCCCTTGAGGCGGGAGTTATCGTTGCAATGTTGCATAAACCGGCAGGCTCTCCTGCCTGCCGGGGGTGTTTCTATGCAACTGTAATTTCAAACAGGAACAGCCGGAGGCTGTAATGGCGGACTTTCATCAGACAGGCGTTATAGCCACATTTCATAAACTCGGCAGGGCAAAGCTGGAGAAGATTGAAAACGAACTGTTGTGGTATTCAAAGGAGCGTCCCATCGCCCTGGTACTGCCGTCCCTTTATTCCGAACTGGAAGGCAGGGCACTTAAGAACATAATACATGAGCTGAAAAAAATCCGCTACTTAAAAGAAGTGATCGTCACCCTCGGACCCTGCACAGAGGAGGAATTCAACCACGCGAAGAAATTCTTTTCCGTCCTGCCCCAGACGACGAAGATCATATGGAACAACGGCAAGAGGGTCAGCGAGGTATATAAGACCATAAAATCAGCCGGGCTTCAGCTCGGCGACACGGGCAAGGGACAGTCCGCATGGATGGCCTACGGTTATGTCATTGCGCAGAAAAATATAAGCGTCATCGCCCTTCACGATTGCGACATCCTTACATATAACCGTGAAATGCTTGCCAAACTCTGTTACCCCACCACAAGCCCGATACTTGAATATGAATTCTGCAAGGGATACTACAGCCGCGTTACAGAGAGAATGCACGGAAGGGTCACCCGCCTGCTCGTGACACCGCTGATACGGTCCCTGAAAAAAATCCACGGTTACGTCCCCCTCCTTGAATTCCTTGACAGCTTCAGGTATCCGCTGGCAGGTGAATTCTCCATGACCGTCGATATTGCACGGGTAAACAAGATACCGGGCGACTGGGGGCTTGAGGTCGGAATCCTGGCAGAGGTTTACAGGAACTGTGCGGTGCGAAGGGTGTGCCAGGTTGATATCGCCGACAATTACGAGCACAAGCACCAGGCACTGTCACCGGATGACGCGTCCAAGGGGCTTCTGAAGATGTGCATAGACATCAGCAAATCGATCTTCAGGACCCTTGCCTCCGAGGGGATAGTCTACTCCGACGGTTTTTTCAAGACATTGATAGCAACATATGTAAGGACGGCCCAGGACATGCTCAAGCGCTATGAAGACGATGCCGCCATAAACGGCCTGGCATTTGACAGGCATGAGGAAAGCCTGGCTGTTGAAACATTCACCGAAGGGATAAGGATTGCAGCGGAGATCATAATGAAGGACCCTCTGGGCGTGCCCCTGATATCAAGCTGGGACAGGATCGAGTCTGCATTGCCGGACATACTGGATATGGTAAAGGACGCAGTCGATGAAGACAATAAGTAGCGCGCGATATTTTTATGCACTGTAAGGTAAATAAAATCTATAATTTGCCGTAAATATAACATATAGTATGATAGACATAATGTGCGCTGAATCACAATTGGATGTTTTTATAGTTTAATATAATTAGTAATATTAAGTAAGGAGGGGCAGATGAAATTCTGGGAAAAGATTCAGGAAGACCTCAAAAAAAACATCCAGGAAGGTCTTTCTTTTGTAAAAGAAGGGGGGGAGGCCGTATCCCAAAAGATAGGCATGCTTACGAATGAGGGCAAAAAGAAATACAAGGTCTTTAATCTCAACATGAAGGTCCAGGATGAATTTGCAAAATTAGGCGGCGAAATTTACGACCTCACAACCAAGAAATCAAAAAATCCCCTGCGCAACAAAAAAGTGGTTTCAATTATCTCGAAGATAAACAAGCTGGAGGCGCAGATAACAAAACTGGAGCAAAAGAAAGATAAAAAGGCCGTAAAGACCGCTGCAAAGAAAACCACCGCAAAGAAAAAAACCACGCGCAAACGGAAATGCGCTACCAAAACAAAGACTGAACCGCAACCCCAGGAGACGAAAGAATAGGAAAACATGAAACGGCTCCTGTTCTGCATTATTACAGTTTCCATCTCGATATTCCTTCTGATTAACCTCCTGAAAGGAGACGGCAAGAACAAGCTTCCGGAGAAAAAGCCGGCTCCTGCAGCAAATGCAGTAAATATGGTAAAGACCGTGCCGGTAAAAGAGCCGGAGGACTCCGTTACGCAGGAGAGGTTTCTCACCATAACAGGCATTGTCCGGCCGAGGGATACCATGGAGGCTATCTTTAATAAACATAACCTGAACAAGGCGGACCTGTCGGCGATATACCGCAGCTCAATGAAACAGTACAATCTGTCAAGGATTTCCGTAGGAAGCGTCTATTCATTTGAGATAGACAGGCAACAAAACAGGATTCTGAGCATGCAGTACGGCATAAATGATCTGACATTCCTGAATGTAACCAGGAAGCCCGAAGGGTTCAGCGCCGAGAATGTCAAAATTCCCGTTGACAAAAGAATAGGTTCTTTATACATATATATAAAAGGCAATCTCATGAATTCAATGCCCGGCAATCACAGGGAATACCGCCGCCTTGCCCACA
>JAADFS010000270.1:3804-5478 GCA_013152795.1 Deferribacteres bacterium | reverse complement strand
GCCCCAGTATTTCCAGACATCCGACTGGAATTCCATGTCCAGGATCTTTGCAAGATCAGTGGTGTCCACGTGTGCGGTGAATTTTTCATTTCTCTCGGCCACTACCTTCATATAAAGGACGTGATCATCCTCCCTGGGTTCTTCAGTCCTGATATGCCTCAGGAAATTGTACGCCGTGTCCGTGAGTATCTCCACGAAGTATCTCGTGCCGAGGTCTGTAATGAACATGTCGAAGCCGTGCAGCGCAGTGTCCGCCCCCATGGAGCGGCAGAAACAGTATGGCTGGGGAATGCAGTCAAAGCCGATTATAAACATGTTCTTTCTCTTCGCTGCATAGTAGGGCATGGGGTATACGCTGTGCAGAAGGACCTTGTCGAGTTTGTTCAGCGCATTTATGTCGCAGGGATGAAGGCCGAACAATATGAAGGGCTGCTCGATATTGTAGGCAATGTTTTTTTGCCACTGATCGTTCTCTATCTTGAAGGTGGCGAGGTCTTCCCTGAAGGGGAGGAAATAGCGCTTTGCAGGCAGTTTCGTAACAGTATGGTTCAGCCTGATATCATTGAACTCATGAACATCGGAAAACGCGTAAACAGGCCGGCCGTTTTTGTCCCTGCCGGCCTCCACAGGGCCCACAACCCTGTTATGGTCCGACAGTATGTCAAATAACTGCTTTAATTCCTCTTTTTCAAATACCCTGAATATCATTTATCCCCGGATTCCGTTCCGGCTGGGAATACTATCACTATCCATTATTATCGATTATACACCGGTTTTTCTTTAATGCAAGAGAGAAAAAAAGATTTTTTTAAAAAAACATTTTAATATATGTCATATACTGAAAACCGGCCGGCGGCGGAGGGTCAGGCATGTGTCTCGGCGTGCCCATGCGTATTGTGGAGATAAACTATCCCGCGGCAATAGCGGAAGCCAGTGGTGTCAGGAGGGAAGTGGGCCTCCACCTGCTGCCTGAAAACGAAATCGCCGTCGGTGACCATGTGATAGTCCATGTGGGGTTTGCCATCGAAAAGGTGGAGGAGGGGCTCGCCGATGAAATCCGGCGGTCACTGAATGAAGCCATGGGAACAGTGGACGGGGAGGGCAGCGGTGCATGAGGTCTCCGTTGCACTGGGAATAGTTGATGAGGTCATGAGGATAGCCAGGCAGAATAATGCAAGGAGAGTCCTCAGTGTAAGACTGAAGATAGGGCAACTGTCCGGCATACAGAGCGGTTGCCTCAGGTTCGCCTTTGACGCCGTCAAGCTTGAGCACCCCGTCCTGTCTTCCGCTGAAATCCTGATCAGTGAAATCCCCCTGCGATACAGGTGTGTGGAGTGCGGCAGGGATTTTGATGCAGGCGGCCGCATCGCTGTATCGTGTGAGGCGTGTGGAGGGCGTGATTTGAAAGTGATATCAGGAGAGGAGCAGCATCTGGAAAACGTGGAGCTTGAAATTCAGCCTTAACCTTAATTGTGCATAAACGGGCAAGGCAGGCTGCCGTAAAACCTTTATAAAGCGATAGGATATTGGAAATATGTTTCTGTTGCAGGAAGTAACGGAGGGTGAAGTTCAAAAAGACGTCAATATGCCGTGCGGAATATTTCCTGAAGGTATCGCAGATAAAGCTTTTCCGGCAGCCTGCCTTGCCCCGCTGGCGATGTTTGTAAGATTAAC
>JAADFS010000270.1:0-3763 GCA_013152795.1 Deferribacteres bacterium | reverse complement strand
GCCCCGCTGGCGATGTTTTTTGCCACTGTAAGGGTGGTAACGCGGGGGGACAGGAGGGCTTAGATGTGTGAGGCTTGCGGATGCAGTGTTGTCAGGGAGACCAGGACCATAGAAATAAACCGGCGGCTGCTTGAGGCCAATGAGGAGATCGCTGCACGCAACAGGAGGCATTTTGATGAAAAGGGCATATTTGCGGTTAATCTTATAGGCTCACCCGGCTCGGGCAAGACCTCACTGCTTGAGAAAACCATCGCGGCCAGGGGGGATGATTTAAACATCGGGGTGCTTGAAGGCGATATAGAGACCGACCTGGATGCACAGCGTATACGGGCAAAGGGGGTCCCGGCGGTACAGCTTACAACCGGGGGGGCATGCCACCTCGAGGCCGCGCTCATACACGAGGGACTCCACATGCTCGAGCGCCAGCCGGGCGGCGGGGCGATCGACCTCCTGTTCATAGAGAACGTGGGCAACCTCGTGTGCCCCTCGCTCTTTGACCTCGGCGAGCACATGAGGGCGGTGCTGATCTCTGTGCCCGAAGGGCATGACAAGGCAGTGAAGTATCCCGCGGCGGTCAGGAGTTCACATGCGCTTGTCGTGTCAAAGATCGACCTCGCGGCATACTTTGATTTTGATATGGAAAAGATAAGAGAGGATGCCCTGTCTTTAAATTCCTCCCTCAGGATATTTGCGACATCAGTAACCACGGGGCAGGGACTGGAGGAATGGTGTGAGTTTTTGGCAGGGGTCAGGAGCCGGAATGAAAAAAGAAAATCTGAACGGGCTCCTTAACAGGGTATTTAACCGCGCTGTGAACCTTAATGTTGCATAAACGTGCAGGAGAGCCTGCCGTAAAACCTTTATAAAGCGATGGGATAATTGTAGAGGGTGCAGGGTGCAGTTGTCAGGGTGCAGAATAAAGACACCTGTTCCCCCTCCCCCTTGACGGGGGAGGGACGGGGAGGGGGTGTCCTGTTATACTGAAGGTATCGCAGATAAAGCTTTTCCGGCAGGCTCTCCTGCCCGCAGGCGATATTAAGAATTATTAGAGATTATGAAAAAGATCGGAATCGGACACGGCAGCGGCGGCAGGCTCATGCGGCGGTTGATAGAGGAAACCTTCCTGAAATACCTGCGCAGTGACGAGCTCAGCCCCCTTGAAGACGCTGCAACCGTCGAGCTTGAAACCCGCAAGACTGCTGTCACAACAGATTCCTACGTGGTCCGCCCCCTCTTCTTTCCGGGAGGGGACATAGGGAAACTCTCCGTATGCGGGACGGTCAATGACCTTGTCGTAAGCGGCGCTGCGCCTGCGTATCTCTGCCTGGGGGTTATCCTGGAGGAAGGCTTTCCGGTGGACCGGCTTGAAGATATATTAAAGAGCATTGCCGCGGCATCCGCTGAATCAGGGGTCAGGGTCGTAACAGGCGACACCAAGGTGGTTGAAAAAAACAGGTGTGACGGCGTATACATCAACACCACGGGCATGGGAGAGCTCATCAGGCCCATGTCGTTAAGCAACGTATCCGCGGGTGATACAGTGATCGTCACAGGCACGGTCGGAGACCACGGCACGGCAATAGCCCTTGCAAGGCATGACTTCGGGATAGAGTCCCGCGTTGAGAGCGACTGCGCATCGCTGAATGAGCTGCTGGTACCGCTGTTCGAGGTGGAAGGGCTCAAGTGGATGAGGGACCCCACGCGCGGGGGTGTTGCGACTGTGCTGGCCGAGCTTTCAGAGGCCACGGGGCTCGGTGTGGAGGTGTTTGAAAAGAGGGTGCCTGTAAGAGAGGATGTGCGTTTCATCTCTGATATGCTGGGGTATGACCCCCTCTATCTTGCCAGTGAAGGCAGGGCGGTCATTGTTGCGGCGGGTGAAAGCGCGGCCAGGATACTCGGCATGCTGAAAAGACATCCCCTGGGTGAAAACGCAGCCGTCATAGGAAACATCACGGGCAGGTTCAGGGGCGTAAGGCTGAAAACCCCGATAGGCGGCGAGCGGCTGCTGGAGATGCTCGATGAAGAGATGCTGCCGAGGATATGCTGAATAATTAATGTTGCATAAACGCCGCAGGAGGGTTGCGGGGAATAAAGTTCAGAGTTCAGAGTTCGGAGTTCAAAGTTAAGGGTGCAGAATGAAATCTTATGTTTTTCCTGCACCCTGACAACTGGCATCCTCTGAACACCGGTGCTTTATACCACCTGTAGGGCAATTACAGTAATAAAGAAAGGACAATCATGATTGATGAGAGAATGGAGGAAGAGTTCTATAAGGAACTGGGAAACACGGGAACACTCGTGGAGTATTTCCCGGAGGGATATGACTTCGGCATCGACCTGTATGATCCGGTAGTCGAAGACATTCTGGATCTGATACATGATGGCAGGGGAGACGACCCTGCGGAGCTTTTCTACAGCGAGGGCTTTTTATCGGCCCTGACAAGGGGAATGGCGAGGCACATAAGCCTGAAGGACAGGTATGAAATATTCAGCGCCCTCGGCGCAGCATACAGTAAGGCCGGCAGCAGGGACAAAAAGATGATAAGGACCGCCCGGCTGGCGCTTGAGGAGGGGGCACTGCATCCGGGCTTCATAGGCGTGGTATTTGAGCTTTACCACAGGGATATTATCGGAAAGGTGTATGAACGCCTCAGGATGGAGACCGAGAAAAAGGAGATGAGAGAGCTGCGGCAGCTCGTGGAAAGGCTCAAGACAGAGCCTTCCGGCGATATTATCAGCATGATAGAGCCTTACAGGGAACAGGCGATAGGAGAGATCGGATACGCGGTTTTTCAGGGAGACATTGAATACGACCAGCTCTGCAATCTGCTGGAGGCCGCTGTCAGGATACCGTGCCACAGGACGGCAAAGCTGCTGCTCGACGTCCTCCTGGAATTCGGAACCACCGGCGGAGGAGGAGACAGGCAGATAAAGCCGTATCTTCTTGAGATGCTTCCGCTTCTGTCCATTCATATCTTCAACATGCTTGACGACAGGGAGACCAGTGTATTTGACAGGTGGATCATATACGACTTCCTCATGTCCATCCCTGACCCGAGGGTCTTCGGGTATCTGAGGAGGGAGCTGGATGATATCGAGTTCTGGCACGACAACTTCCTTGCCGGAGACGACAACGAAGAGACTGCAACGGCATTTTACGGAGACATAACAGACTGGCTTATCGCGCTTGCCGACAGGAGGGCCGTGCCGGTCTTTATCCGCCTGCTGCATGAAGGTGAAGACAGGGGGATTCCGCGGGATGTGCTGAATGACGCGGTCGAAAAGCTGCGGGATTCGCCGTGGTATGAAGAGATAAAGACAGGGCTGAGGCTGCTTGATGAGGGAGAGACCGTCATGATCGGGCGGGATCAGAATCATGCGGAGTTCTTCGGCAGGAAGACCGGAGAGTATGCTGAATTTCACGAAATGATGCAGGGAAGGGCCGAACTCGCCGACCTGCAGAGAAAACTCGATATTGAGACAAAAAGGTGGAATGAGTCATACCACGAGTCCCTTGACGGGCTCAGGCCCGTGGACATCCCGAGGGCACCCCTGCAGATCGATCTCCTGAAAAGGATGTTTTCGGACTTTGAGCGGAAAATGGCCGGCAGGGAACATGAGGACATGCAGAAAACCATGGGCGAATTCATAGAGTTCCAGGATGAATGGATGCTCACGCCGCTTGATGACAGGAGCGGGGGAATACCGCTCGTAATGATGATGAAGGAAGAGGAGTCATCCGCGGATACCTTTGCGCTCAAGG
>JAADFS010000269.1 GCA_013152795.1 Deferribacteres bacterium | reverse complement strand
GATGCGTTGTTTGGGAGAATCTCTCTATGCCGTTTATAGTCAGCGCTGTTTCAGACGAGAAAGAACTTGCGGAAATTTACAGGCTGAGGTACAAGGTTTATTGCCTTGAGTGGGGCTTTGAAAAACCCGAAAAACACCCCAACGGCCTTGAAACGGACGAGTACGACAAGCATGCCGTCCACTTTGCGGTGAGGGACGACTCGCAGAAGATAGTCGGCTCAGTGAGGCTCATTCTGAACCCGCCGGAGGGATTTCCGCTCGAAAGATACTGCCATATCGACATGGATACGCGCAAAATCCCGCGGGAGAAGATAGCCGAGATATCAAGGCTTGTGATAAGCCGGGATTACAGGAAGCGGTCCGAGGACAAGTATATATACGGCCCTGATGAGGAAAGAAGAACCATCGGAACCTTTGAAACGTATAATAGGGGGTATTACAGGAGGACCGAGGACAGGTTCAGGTACAAGCAGCCCGGGGCATTCCGCTTAAAGAACGGAGCCCTGAATGACAGGCGCAGCAGGCATGAACTGGTTACCTGCCTGTACAAGGCCGTCTACCACGAGAGTAAACGCAGGGAATTAACACACTGGTATGCGGTAATGACGAAAGGGCTTGTAATCCTGCTCAAGAAATTCGGCATCAAGTTCCAGGCACTGGGCGACCCGGTTGACTTCCACGGCATCCGTACACCCTACATAGGTGATATACGGAAAATAGAAGAGGAAGTAAAGAATGAGCATCCCGAGACATACGAGGAGTTCACTAAAGACCTATAGGTCACCCGAGGAGTATCTCCAGAAACTCGCCCCCAGGCATCCCAGAAGCGCGCCGGTGAAGTCCGCCAGCGCATCGCCGATAGCGGCGTCCCTGCCGGGCACGAATATCTGGTGAATCTCATCCGTAATCCCGTATAAGCTCGCAAAAAGAAAGGCCGTTATAAAGATATATTTCCTGATTCCGCTCTTCCTGAGGGAAAGGTAAAACAGAAATGCCAGCGGTATATAAACCCCCGTATGAACAACCTTGTCAAAGTTTTCGGGAAGAGTGGGAAGGTCCCTTCCCTGATACGATGAGAGGAGGAAAATAACCGCCATGTATCCCAGGGTGAGAAGCCAGTATAAAAGAGCGGCCCTTATGTTTATTCCCTCCGGATTTGCCCTGTACATACGTCACCCGTGCGTGTTTCAGAATTGCGTCGGCATTAAAGTATCGGTAGCTGCAGCAGGATAGTCTGCATGTTTTACAGCAGGCTCTCCCGCCCGGCTCTACAGCCTTGATATATATTTTACCTTAACCGAAGATTTTAAGCCATAAAAGCAGCCTGTGAAGAATCCCGCCCACCAGTATTGAAAACGGGAAAATGAATGCCGATATCATAAGGGCCGCTTTCAGCCCCCTCTCCTTTATTATCATGAAGAGGTTAGCAATACAGGGGATAAACAGGGTTATGGTAACGAGGCTTACTACCACCTGCTCTGTATTGAGAAGCCCCTGCTGCTGCATGGCAAAAAGCCCGGCCGCCCCGTAGTCCCTCCTGAGAAACCCTATTATAAACGACTCAGCGGCCTTTGCCGGCAGGCCCAGCACACTGACGATTACCGGGGATGACACCTCCTGAATAAAGGGGAGAATCCTCAGTTTGTCCGCAAGGAACAGTATCAATGTGCCGAGCACGAAAAGCGGCACCGCCTCTTTCAGATACCACTCAATACGCCCCACCGTCTTTACGAAGACATTTGCAAACCGCGGCATTCTCAGAGGCGGAAGCTCAAGTATGAAATCCACCCTCTTTCCGGGGATAATCCTGGCCGCTAAAAAACCGACAAACAGCATCACAACGGTTAGAGACCCCGCCCATATAAGCACGGCTGCCACAGGCTGCCTGCCGAACATGCCGAGTATCACCCCGAGCTGGGCGGAACACGGGATGCCGAGCGCAAGAAGCAGTGTGACTATGAGCCTTTCCTTGGGTGTATCGAGTATCCTTGTGGTCAGCGTCGCCATTGTGTCGCATCCGAGGCCGAGCACCATCGGAAGCACGGCCTTGCCGTTGAGCCCCATTGCCTGAAACACCCTGTTCAGCATTGCTGCAAGCCGCGGCAGGTAACCGGAATCCTCCATTATTGAAAAGGCGATAAAGAAAGTCGTTGTGATCGGCAGTATTATGGCGATTGCGTACGTAAGGGCCATTGTTATAATGCCGTAGGGGCCTGTCAGAAGGTCCTGAAGAAACCGGACGGGGACGGACATTGCAACTATCTTTTCCGCCCATGGATTCAGGTACTCGCCGAAAACCACTCTCTCGAGATAATCCACGAGCACACCCGCGCCGAACACACCCACAAACTGGTACAGCAGATAAAGTACGAGGAAGAGGAAGGGAAATCCCCACACCGGATGCAGCGTGAGGTCACCGAGGAAGCCGGATAATCCCCTTTTTTCCACCGGTGTTTTTCTGAATATCGCCCTTGCTATGCCTTCTACCTCCTTCAGCCGCTGCCTGCTGATGACATAACTCAGGGGCTCGGTATATTTTTCGGATATCTTATCCCTCAGTGCCTCAATCCTGCTGATTGTATCTTCATCCAGCCGGCTGAGAAGCCAGTTCTTAAGCGTCCTGTCGCCGGACAGTATCATCAGCGCTATCGAGCGCCCGGAGATGTTTGATTCAGGAAGCAGGCGCTCTATCTTTGAGATATATTCTTCAATGGGAGGGTCATAAGAAAACCTGTAATCCGATATCCGGGGGTTGAGCACGGCTTTCTTCAGGGCTGTCATTCCCTTTTTCCGGACAGCGACCACCGTGGAGACCACATCCACGCCGAATATATTGCCGAGCACGGTCTCTTCAATATCTATCCCCATCCTCGAGGCCTCGTCCTTCATGTTGAGGTCTATTACAAGAGGCACCCCCATTTCCGTCAACTGCAGGGTTATAAAAAGCGACCTCCTGATGTTTTTGGCATCGGCGACCTGTATGACCGCCTCCGCCTTTTCCTCGAGCAGGATGTCCCTTGTGACCTTTTCATCCTCGCTCATGGGGACAAGGCTGTTGACACCCGGTGTGTCCACGATGCGGAACCTGCGGCGTTGTATGGTCGCCTCGCCTTTCGTGAGTTCAACGGTTGTGCCCGGATAGTTGGAGACCGCTGCATAGCGGCCTGTCAGCAGGCCGAATATGGCGCTCTTGCCCACATTGGGATTGCCCACAAGGAATATCTGTGGGGCGTCGCTACCGCTGTCATCGTGTTTACGGCAATGGTCATGCATCTCCAGTTCCTCTGCCTTACGTCTGCATTAAGTCCATACAGGGAGTAACCCCTCCCAACCTCCCCTTAACCTAAGGAGGGGAGGAGTAAATATCTCCCCTCCTTAGGTTAAGAGGGGCCGGGGGAGTTATCCAATCAATAACCGGTTATGCCGGTGCATTGTCCCTGCACTCCCTGCAGTAGCCGTAGAACTCCATCTTGTGCGTTATTATGCAGAACCCGAACTCCTCGGCGATCTTCTCCTGCAACCTCTCCATCTTCAGATTCTCGAATTCCATGATCGAACCGCAGCTTAAACATATGAGATGGTCATGGTGCTCCTCCGCTGAAAGCGGCTCATACCTCGTAAGGTTGTCCGCAAAGAGCCTCTCTGTGGCGAATCCCGACTTTGTCAGGAGCTTCAGTGTCCTGTAAACAGTCGTAAAACCGATCTCCCTGTTTTTCCTGTTGATCTTCCTGTAAAGGTCCTCTGCCGTAATGTGTTCCCCGGTCTTCAGGAACTCGGTGACGATAATATCCCTCTGCCGCGTGGATTTGAAACCCTTCTGCTTGAGAAAGGCCTTCAGTTGCTCCTTCTTTTCGGATACCTTCCGGGGGCAGGCCGTACTATGTTTCCTGCGATTGCCCATTATACATGTTAAACTTAACGGGCGCGGCCTGTCAAGGAAAATGAAATTCATTTTCAATTAGGAAAACTGAAAACCCCACAAAAATACCCCGCCGGCAGGGTATGCCGGCGGGGTACCTCTCGATGGGTCATGCTGAAGGCGTATCTTTTTTATTCTTCAAAAGTGATGGCTTCCGAAGGGCATGTATCTGCGGCTTCCTGGCAGTCGCAGGTGTCGCACTTGTCTTCCGCCTTGACAAATGCCTTTTCATCGTCTCCGAGCTCAAAGACCTCGGGACAGATCTCAACGCAAGTGGCGCAGCCCGTACATTCATCGTAGTTAATGACTGGCTTTTTCATAAGACACCTCCAATGTCGGTAGTATTGTTCAGTCCGATCAATCAGACATATATTTTCCAGCGCTGATTATGATTTCATATTAACATAAAAACAGCCTGAAAATTTTTCCGCATAACGAAATATAAAAATTATTTATAAGCAGGACCGGCTATTCCTCCACAGGTGTCACCACCGCCATAACAACGAGGCGCTCCCCCTTGTCGGCGGTAAAACCGTGCAACACCATGGGATCACACGTGATACAGGTCTTTTCACCGGCCTCAATGCTTTCATCTCCCACTGTGAAGGTTCCCCTGCCCTGAACGACATACATCAGGAGTCTCAGCGGCGCCTTGTGCGGCTCCAGTTTCTGCCCCGGCTCCAGGCACATCAGCGCTATCCTCATCTCGGGCTTGTCGTCAATCATCTCCCGGGATATCCTGTCAGGATGAAATTTTATCAGCTTGTTCAGATCGA
>JAADFS010000268.1 GCA_013152795.1 Deferribacteres bacterium | reverse complement strand
CGGAGTGCTGGAGCACGTCCCGTGTAACGAGTGTGTAGGTGAACTCACTGTCACACGGCTCTTCAGGCTCGTAAGCCACGGGATGGAATGCAGGACGCGGCGCGCCCCCAGCTTCCATGCGGGCGGCCGCTATAAAGTCATCCGCCTCCTTTGCAATGTCCTGGAAGCTCTTTGCACCGAGGTTTATACCCATGGCCAGCCCGAGGTTCCTCAGTATCTGCCAGTCAGGCTGGCTCTTGCCCGCGGCATCGACCACCCTGCGGATTCTCTGCCTGAGTCCCCCGGCATTGATAAAGTGCCCCTCTTTTTCACCCCAACTGCTGGCAGGCAGCACCACGTTCGCCAGTTCAGCCGCCTCTGTCATGACTATGTCCTGGACAACGAGGAAGTCAAGGGACTGAAGCGTGGCCTTTATTTTCCTCGAGTCAGGCATGCTGACAAGCGGGTCTTCACCCATGATATAGAGCGCCCTGAGAGAGCCGGGCTTATAAAGCATGTCGAATACGTCCATGCCGCCCTCGCCGGGCATGATGCCCGCCTCGAGCATCCCGTAGGTATTGCAGTACTCCGCCAGTACCTGCAGGGATGAAGGCTCCTCGCCGAGCAGTATGAGCAGATCGGCTGCTGCAAGCGCCGAGCCCGGGCCCTTGTTGTTCTCGGACACCGCAAGGGGCATGATTACAAGCCTCCTATGGGCGTTCGCAAATGTAACGGCTGCATCAATCACAGTCTCCTCCGGCAGCCCCGTGATCTCCGAGACCCTTGCAGGGGTATACTCTTTCACCACTGCCTCAAGGGAGGCGAATCCCCTGATGCCGGCGGCCCTGTCCCTGTCAAAAAGACCCCTGTCCATTATTACGTTCATCATGCCGTTTAAAAGGGCCACCAGTGTGCCCGGCCTCAGTTGAAGCCAGGTATTGCTGTGCCTCGTGAGCTTTGTCTCCCTGTAGTCGGCCACCACCAGCCTGGAGCCCTCCCTCTTTGCCTTGAGTATGTTGAGCCCGAAAACCGGATGGGTGATGGTGGTGTCGGATTCAAGAACGAGTATTACGTCCTTGCCCAGCGGGGATGCAAGGTCTGCCGGGTTGGCCCTGACCCCGAAGGAGAGTGAGAATGCCTTCAGGGCACCGGCGTAGCCGAATGCCTCTGAGGAGCCTATGTTGCCGCTCCCCAACCCCGTGCGCATGAACTTCGCGAGCATGTAATTGTCCTCGACCGTGCACCTCGGCGAGCCTATTGCACCGATTGAGTGGGGGCCGTGCGCATCCTTGATGGACTTGAGGCTCCTGGCCACATATGTCAGGGCCTCTTCCCATGAGGCGTCCCTGAATTCATCACCCTCTTTTATAAGGGGGGTCCTCAGGCGGTTTTCGCTGTAGATATAGTCAAAACCGAACCTGCCCCTGCCGCAGAGGTTGCCGTCCGTTATTCCCGCGCCTTCCCTGCCCTTTGAGCGCAGTATGCGGCCCTCCCTGATCCCCAGCGTCAGGGTGCATCCAACGCCGCAGAAGGAGCAGATGTTCTGTTTTTCTTCAAGAAACCACGGCCTGGCCTTGTATTTGTAAGGCTTGCTGATCAGTGCGCCGGTGGGGCAGATGTCAATGCACTGGCCGCAGTAGTCGCATTTAAGCACTTCACCGAATGCGGGCTGCACCACTGTGGGGAAACCCCTGCCGATCAGGCCGAGGGCGCCCCTGCCCTGGTACTGCGAGCATATCCTCACGCACTTGGCACAGAGGATGCACCTGTTTGAGATGAGCTCGATCAGCGGGCCCCTTACATCAGGCGGTGCGTGTTTCCTTTCACCTGTAAACCGAGTCTCGGGCACGCCGTATTCAAAGACAAGGTCCTGCAGCGCGCATTCCCCGGCCTTGTCGCACTCGGGACAGTCAAGGGGGTGGTGCACGAGGAGAAACTCCAGCACGGACTGGCGGACCCTCCTGACCCTCGGGGAGTTTGTCTTTATAACCATTCCTTCCTTGGCGGGATGCCCGCACGCAGAGGCAAGCTTTCTGCCGCCTTCTATCTCAACAACACACATCCTGCAGCCGCCGTAGGGCTTGAGTCTCTTGTCAAAACACAGGTTGGGTATCTTTATGCCGTTGCGCCTCGCTGCCTCAAGGATGGTGATGCCCTTCTCTACGGATAGTTTCTTGTCATCTATGGTTATCTCTATCATTCCGCTCCCTCCGGTATATTTTTCAATATGCCTGATTACGCCGGTTGTTATTCCTTAAGCAGCGCCATCGGGTCGCCCTTGTAATCGGCGGGGCCGATTATTATTGACTTGAACCTGCACGTATCGTAACAGGTCCTGCACTGTATGCACACCTCCTGGATGATGCGGTGTGGTTTCTTCTTCTCACCGATAATCGCCTTTGACGGACATGCCCTCATGCATGCCCCGCACCCGGTGCAGACCTCTTCGTTTATAAAAAATGTGGTGAGCCTGCGGCAGACGCCGACCTTGCACCATTTGTCTTTTATGTGGGATTCATACTCGTCGCGGAAGTATTTTATTGTTGTAAGCACGGGGTTCGGGGCCGACTGTCCCAGGCCGCAGAGGGAACCTTCGATGATGTCGTATGAGAGTTCCTCAAGTATCTCTACGTCTCCCTCTTTGCCGCGGCCTTCCGTGAGGTCATTGAGCTTGTCGAGCATTATCTTTGTTCCCAGCCTGCACGGGGGGCACTTGCCGCATGATTCATCGGTGGTGAACTCAAGGAAAAACTTGGCCATGCCCACCATGCAGTTGGTGTTGTCCATGACCACCATGCCGCCTGAGCCCATTATGGCCCCTGTCTTCTGAATGTCCTCGAATGTAACGGGCGTGTCGATCTCAGGCTCTCGGGTATGCAGCCGCCGGACGGTCCGCCCATCTGCACGGCCTTGAACTTTCTCCCCCTTCTGGCGCCCGGCACGCCGCCGCCGATATCATAAATTATTGTCCTCAGGGGCATCCCCATGGGGACTTCCACCAATCCTGCATTTTTTATCGCCCCTGAAAGTGAAAAAACCTTTGTTCCCGTACTCTTCTCGGTACCCAGGCTTTTAAACCAGTCCGCACCGTTTAAAATAATCTGGGGAATGCAGGCAAGTGTTTCAACGTTATTAAGAACGGTCGGCTTTCCCCACAGGCCTGCTTCTGTTGAACGGGGCGGTGTCAACCTCGGCATGCCGCGCAATCCCTGAATGGAATACATGAGCGCGGTTGATTCCCCGCATACGAATGCGCCCGCGCCCTGATATATTTCAAGGTCAAAGTCAAAGCCGCTGTTCAGGATGTTTTCCCCGAGCAATCCCGTCTCATAGCACTGGTCTATAGCTATTTTGAGCCTGTGGATGGCAAGGGGGTACTCAGCCCTCACATAGATGTAACCCTTTGTAGCGCCTATGGCCCTCGCACCTATAATCATACCCTCGATGACCGCATGGGGATCGGATTCCATAAGTGCCCTGTCCATAAACGCCCCGGGGTCCCCCTCATCGCCGTTGCAGCACATATATTTCTGGTCGGCGGCTATCCTCGCGCAGGATTCCCATTTCGTACCTGTCGGAAAGCCTGCGCCGCCCCTTCCCCTGATGTTTGAATCCTTCACCACTTTGATTATCTCTTCAGGAGACATTTCCGTAAGGGCCTTTGCAGCCGCCATGTAGCCGTCCCTGGCAATATATTCCTCAATCTTTTCAGGGTCTATAAAGCCTTTATTTCTGAGCGCCCTCAGGACCTGATGTTTAAAAAAAGGAATCTTGCCCATTACAGGAACCGCTGTCTTTGTATCCGCCTCCTGATACATCAGACGCTCAACAGGCCTTCCTTTTAAGAAATGTTCTTCTACAAGAAAAGGTATGTCTTCAACTTTTACTTTTTGATAGAAGATGTTTTCGGGGTAGACTAAAATTACCGGGGCATTCTGACAGGGACCCATACAACCCGTAAGGACAACTCCAATCTCTTCATCAAGGGACCTTTTTTTTAATTCCTCCGTAATGGCGTCTCTTATCTTGATGCATCCGCATGCCTCACAACCTGCCCCAGCGCATACCATTAAATTAGCACGAAATCTTCCCATCCCTGTCTCCTTTTTTTAGTGGCGGCGCCGCTGCCGGTTTCTGCAACCGAAGTTAAAGGTTAACCCGCACCGGCACTTTTCACTGACACTTTATTAATACGTTGTTTCGCTTCCGACAACCATGGCGTATTTCTCGACCACGTTGCCCTTGAGGATATGCTCGTCGAATATCTCTTTTATCTTCTTTTCGTTAAGCTCGACGTATTTGACCGGGGGGCTGCCCGCTATCTCCACGGTCGCCATGGGCTCCCTGCTGCACAGGCCCGCACACCCGGATGTGGTTACAATCACATCTTTGACGTCGGCCTTTGCCATCTCG
>JAADFS010000267.1 GCA_013152795.1 Deferribacteres bacterium | reverse complement strand
AGAGGCCCTTCAGGAACGGGTAGCCCCCGTAGAAGAAGACAAAAGACGAAAGCCCGAAGAGGACATAGAGGTCACCTGCAAACCTGAGCGATTCGCCGAGGCCGGCCACTCTCTGGATCAGGGGCGAGAGGGCAAGTACGGGTACGGTCACTATCATCGATATCCAGAAGCGCTTTCTGAAATCGGCTACCATGTGTGAATGGTGGTCTGCATGGCCCTTGTGTTTGTCGTGTGCTTCATGGGCCGCGGGGGCATGTGGGGCGCCGGGCCCGCCGTGGCCCGCGTGCTCGTCGTGGCCTGCATGCTCGCCGTGGCCTGCGTGTCCTTCATGTTTCATGCCATCATGCCCCTCATGTGTCTCATGAGGGGCCTCCGCCCTGTCATGGGCGTTCATGTCGTGTTTCATTGCACTGTGCTCATCTTTTTTTGCCGGGTGTTTGGAATGATCCATTGAAAATTCTCCTTAATCCCGTATTACCGGAGACGGGTCGGTTTTAAAAGGGTTTACCCTTACGGCAAGGGAAAACAGGTACGGATAATCATTCTTTAAATGCCTCATATATTTCAGCCATTCACTGGTCAGATGCCTGTACGCGCGGTTTATGTCGCCTGCGAGATGCTCGTAGTCCTTCTCCGGCAGCGCAGACAGGTCGGGCCTCGCTGTCAGCTCCTCGGACAGGTGGAATACCGCCCAGAGGAGCTCTGTGAAGGAATCGTGCTCGAGCAGGCTCTGATTCTCCAGGAGCCGCAGCATGAAGGCTTTTTTTTCCTCGAGCAGGTCGCGCAGGTCTGTCAGGTTGCCTTTGCGGG
Source organism: Deferribacteres bacterium (assembly GCA_013152795.1). Classification (GTDB taxonomy): domain Bacteria; phylum Nitrospirota; class Thermodesulfovibrionia; order UBA6902; family UBA6902; genus JAADFS01. The sequence goes on along the minus strand of JAADFS010000267.1, from coordinate 16,087 downwards.
TGTCAACGCTGGGGTCGAGATTCTCTGCAAACCTGACGGCTGCGGTGAAGTCCTTTGCTGTCCAGTCGCCGTCCACAAGAAAGTATTTATTGTTTTTCAGCGAGCCGCTGTCAAAGCTTGAGAGAGATTCCAGCAGACCTGTCCCCACTTCACTGAAAAATGCCCCTATAACCATGTTGAGCTTCTGCATCAGGAGGCGCCGTTCCCTGTAATGCAGCAGCCGGTGGATAATCAGTGTGACCAGCAGGACTTCAATGGGCACAAAGGCGATGTCTCCAAGCAGGTATATGAAGATGTGGTGTGCGTCCCTGAAGATTGTATAGTGGAGATAATAGAGAACTGCAGACAGGCTTACTAAAGCCGCCCCGAGTATGACCTGCCAGCCGACACGTTTCATTAATCCTGATGGTCCTTACGTTTTAATAACTGGTTGTATTCCGCAAGCTTTCAAAGAATGGCTTCCGTGACTGTAATGGTTGCATAATGTTCAACAACATGGCAATGATATAAATCATAATCATAGTATATGAATCTTTCCTGCATGTCAAAAAACGGTGCTTACAGAATCATGCGGCAATATCCTTAATGCTGCATAAACGGGGGGAGTTCCGAGTTGCGGGTTCAAAGTTCAAAGTTCTGAGTTCTGAGTTAAGGGTGCAGAAAGAAACAAGTCCCCCCTCCCCTGGCGGGAGGGGGTTAGGGGGAGGGGGTGACCTTATAACTGTAAGATATCGCAGATAAAGCTTTTCAGGCAGGCTCTCCTGCCAGCGGGCGGTATTTTAATGCAACTGTAAGGTATATTAATATTCCATGAGAAACCGGTTGGGCATTCTTCTTTTCTGCCTGTTCGTGGTCATGATCGGCTATGGGCTGACCCTGCCTGTGCTGGCATTTTACATCGAACGGCTGGCACTGGCGGAGGGCGCCACGGCAGGGAGGGCGTATATCCACGTCGGCCTCCTGACCGGCGTTTTCGCCCTCATGCAGTTCTTCTTCGCCCCACTCTGGGGCAGGTGGTCCGACCGGCTCGGACGCCGCCCGCTCTTTATGCTCGGGCTGAGCGGCTACGCCGTGTTTATGGCGCTCTTCGGCATAGGGACGAACCTGCTCATGCTCTATGCGGCCCGTATCCTCGGCGGAATCCTTTCAGCGGCCGTACTGCCGACTGCAAGCGCCTATGTCACGGACCTCACCTCAGAGGCTGAGCGCGGCAAGGGAATGGCTTGGCTGGGCAGCGCCACAGGGCTGGGCGTGGTCGCCGGCCCGGCACTGGGGGCATATATGTCGCGGCTGGACTGGCGCCTTGAATACCGTTTCGGCGGTTTCTACATCAATGATTTTTCGACACCTTTTTTTGCCGCATCCGTGCTTGCACTTGTCGCCCTGGCGGCAACCATGCGTTTTCTGCCCGAGTCAATCAGCGCGGCGGGCCGCGACTCTTACGATAAACAGGCGCCTGGTAACCCTGTATCGGACGATGCTGCAGGCTGGAAGGTTATACGCCGGTCACTCATTCATATGCTCGCACTGTCTTTTCTCGGTTATTTTGCATTATCACTGTTTGAAGGCACATTCGCCCTGCACGCAAAAAAGGTGATGGATTTCGGGCCCGCGGAGATGGGTCTTGTGTTTATGGTATGCGGGTTTATCATGGCCGCCGCGCAGGCCGGGATAGTGGGCCGGTTCATCGGCAGGGTCGGTGAGATGCCCATGCTGTCGCTTGGTTTCGGGCTCATGGGTATTGCCCTGGTACTGCTGATGACCACACAGAGCATGGTCATCATCCTCTCTTACGTGGTGCTGTTCGCGCTCGGTATGGCCGCCCTTAATCCGGGGCTGGCTTCACTGGTAAGCAAGCGCTCCGGCAGACACGCCGGTGCCGCGCTGGGCCTGCAAAGTGCGGCCAACAGCCTGGGTCAGGCCGCAGGCCCCCTGGCCGGCGGCATCATGTTTGCATGGGATATCCATATGCCGTACCTGCTGACAGCGGTCCCGCTCATTATCGCCGCCTTGATTACGGCAAGGAAATCCCTTGCCGGGAAATAGGGCGGGGGCATTTCGGGGGTCATTTTTTTCGCTCCGGATTTAGTCCACATTTCATTAACCGGATTTTCACAGCAAAACATCTTTAAAATCAATAAGTTCAGAAAAACTCATTTTTCGCTTGACATATACAATATATTGTGGTTTAATTTCATATCTCATCTACATAGAGGGGGATAGTTCAATCGAACGACAGGCTGCAGGGGGAACCGGTTATTAAAACTTTTAATAAGCGTAATAATTTCACAAATATAATTTGCACGTTGCATGAAGAGGGATGGAGATATCTTTATGCAACTGCGGGCATAACCTGCACTGAGAGGGAGGACTATCTATGAAAGCAGAGACCGTACCTGGAAAGATTGATTTAACACCGAGCGCATTGAAGGTTCTTGAAAAGAGATACCTGAAAAAAGATGAAGACGGCACGGTGGTCGAGACCCCTGAAGAGATGTTCAGGCGCGTCGCCAAGTCCGTGGCGCTGGTGGAACTGAACCACGGCAAGTCCGAGGCCGAGGTAGGGTACATCGAGGAGAAGTTTTACAATCTCATGACCTCATTGAGGTTTCTGCCCAACAGCCCCACTCTCATGAATGCGGGAAGGAGGCTGGGGCAGCTTTCCGCATGTTTCGTCCTCCCTGTGGAAGACTCCATGGACTCCATTTTCGGGGCAGTGAAAAACGCCGCCCTCATACACAAGTCGGGCGGGGGCACGGGTTTTTCGTTCTCCAATCTCAGGCCCAAGGGAGACATCGTGGGCTCGACCAAAGGGGTCTCTTCAGGCCCGATTTCGTTCATGACGGTCTTTGATGCGGCTACCGAGGCCATAAAACAGGGCGGAACGCGAAGGGGAGCGAATATGGGCATACTGCGCGTGGACCACCCTGATATTCTTGAATTCATATCCGCCAAGGACAACAACGCCAGACTCAACAATTTCAACCTCTCCGTTGCATTAACCGACGTGTTTATGAAGGCCATTGAAAGGGATGAGGAATATGACCTGGTAAATCCGCATACAGGGAAAACCGTGCGCCGGCTGAAGGCCAGGGAGGTATTCAACCTGATAGTGAACCATGCATGGAAAAACGGGGAGCCAGGGATTATCTTCATAGACAGGATAAACCGCGACAATCCCACACCCTCGGCGGGCCAGATCGAAAGCACCAATCCGTGCGGGGAACAGCCCCTCCTGCCGTATGAATCCTGCAACCTGGGTTCGATCAACCTGTCGAAATTCGTCCGCCCGGGCGGCTCCATAGACTGGGACTCCCTGAGGGAGACGGTGCACAATTCCGTCCATTTTCTCGATAATGTGATAGTCATCAATAAATACCCCCTGAAAAAGATAGAAGAGGCCACAAAGGCAAACAGGAAGATAGGCCTCGGCGTCATGGGCTGGGCGGACATGCTGATAAAGCTCGGCATCCCCTATAATTCGGACGAAGCGTCAAGGCTTGCAACAGAGGTGATGGGCTTTATCCAGACCGAGAGCAAGAAGTTCTCGTCGGTTCTGGCCCTGGAAAGGGGAGACTTCCCCAATTACGAAAAGAGCATTTACAAGGGGAGGATGAGACTGAGGAACGCAACAACCACGACAATCGCGCCGACCGGCACCCTTTCGATAATTGCAGGCTGTTCAAGCGGCATAGAGCCCCTGTTTGCAGTGGCCTTTGTGCGCAATGTCCTTGAAGGCACAAAGCTCTACGAGGTCAATCCCCTCTTTGAAAAAGTCGCCAAGGAGAGGGGATTCTGGAGCAAGGAGCTTGTAGAGAGGATTGCAGAGAAAGGAAGCGTGAAGGATATTGAGGAGGTGCCCGAGGACGTAAAAAGGGTATTCGTCACAGCGCACGACATCTCCCCGCTTGATCACATAAGAATGCAGGCGGCCTTCCAGAAACATGTGGACAATGCAGTCTCCAAGACGGTCAATTTTCCAAACGACGCCTCCCCCAAGGATGTGGAGGATGTATATTTCCTTGCATACGGCCTCGGCTGCAAGGGGGTGACCGTTTACAGGGACGGCTCCCGGAAGAACCAGGTGCTGTCAACCGGCAAGACCGATGCACAGGACAAACGGCAGGATGCCGCGGCAGCGCCGCCTGTGCAGAAAATAACCCCGAGGAAGAGACCCGAGGTGATCAAGGGTACCACGAGACTGATGAAGACAGGCTGCGGCAACCTGTATGTCACGATAAACGAGGATGAGGACGGCAACCTTTTTGAGCTTTTCACGCAGATGGGGAAGGCCGGCGGGTGTGCCGCGAGCCAGTCCGAGGCCATCGGCAGGCTTATAAGCCTTGCGCTGAGGAGCAATATAGAGCCTATTGAGATCGAAAAACAGCTCAAGGGCATAAGCTGCCACAGCCCTGCATGGGCACGCGGAGGCAAGATCGCATCCTGTTCCGACGCGATATCCAAGGCCATCGAGAGATACCTTGAACGCGGCAACAAGAGCAACGGCAACGGCTCTCATCCCCCGCGGAAGGAGAAGGTAATGTTCTACGGCGCGTGTCCGGACTGCGGCGGGTCGGTGGAGCATGAAGGCGGATGCGCCGTCTGCAGGGACTGCGGATATACGAGATGCTCGTAAGACCCGGTCTCAGCGTTCCTAACGCTGCATAAACCCGGCAGGTTCTCCTGCCGGGCAACAGAGTTCAGAGTTCCGGCTCTTTAAGCACCAGGGGAATTAAGCATGCCAGGTTCGCTGCAACTTATCAAGTCGCCATGGTTGGACACATTCAAGGAATTGATGACGGCGACTAAAGAGGATTTCATATTTACAAGCCCCTTTATCAAATTATCTGCTGTAAATTTGATGATGGAATGTAAAGGGCATGATTGTGCCATTACCGGAATAACCAGCTTCCGGTTACGGAATTTTGAAAGAGGAGCTTCTGATTTAGAAGCGATCAAAATATTGCAGCAGCATGAGAAGACATTGATTAAGAATATTGCGAATATTCATTCTAAGATTTATATCTTCGATTCATGTGCTGCGGTTATATCGTCAGCAAATTTGACCCCCGGGGGATTAGAAGGAAACGTTGAACTCGGGGTTCTGCTGAGAGATAAGAAAACCGTTAATGAACTGAAAAGCTATATAATGGGTTTAATCAGTGATACAGGGAAATCTTTTGAGATAACTTCGGAGATTATTGTTGAATCGGAGAATATTTTAAAGGCTATCCCCAAGCCGCCCAAGGCTTATGAAAAAGGGCTTCGGGATGTTGAAAAGGATCTTTTTAAAATTGAAGATAGTTCAGAAGATAAGATATTCCAGTCTGGTCAATCATCAATACTGAGAGGACTCTCCGGCTGGAAGAAAGACGTTTTCAAATGTCTGGTAAAAATCAAAAAAGATATCTTCACTCTGGATGAAGTATACAGATTTGAGCGGCACCTTTTCAATCTGCACCCGGAAAACAGAAACGTCAAACCTAAGATAAGACAGCAATTACAGATATTACGGGATATGGGATTGATTGAGTTTACAAACAGGAAAGGAGAATACAGAAAGCTGTGGAAATAAAAAGTTACATTTTTTTATCGAGGGAAGGTTATACTTTTCAGCCAAACAGTAGCTCTGCCGAGCCTGATATAGAAAATTTACAAGTTATCGGCATATCCAACGGCCGCAATGCCCGGGAGGCGTTTCAGCGTTTATTGGAAGAAAACGATTATTTGCTTGGTACCTCATTTGATGAACTTTTCTCATATGAATTATCGAAAGATTATGAAAATACAAGAGAATATTTTTATCTTTCCAAACCTGCCTCCCTGTTACACTGAAATACTGCGGGGTGACGGGGCAGGCCGACTTGTATGTTTATGCCGCCGTTGAACAATTAATATCCTCTATCAATTCACGGTGAAATGAGAGATCAGAATAGATAAGGGATTCTCTGGCCAAATCAGACGACAGACAGGAAGTTTTTATCATGCCCCGGTGGTAGGGCTTTAACCTTGTGATCCGGCCAATGGGATATATTGGCGATAGTCCGTACAAAAAATTTTTTGGCCTTTCCTCCATCCTTCCCGGAACAATGTGGTGGGGCGTGAATTCCTGTTGGGGACGATTCAATATACATGAGAAGATATGTAAAAACAAGACTGATTGTATCTGCTTGAGATTAAAGAACTTAACTCGTTTGAACCCGGGTTATAGCGGAACTCCGGGCTAAATAAGCAGAAACGGCCCCAATGCCATTTATGTTTGTTATAATGAGCATAAATGGCAAGTTGAGGTCTGGTATGATTTGTTCTTTGTAACTCATTAAAAAATAACCCTGTTTGCAATATTTGCCGATTTTGCTTATTATAGTATGCATATTTGGCAAGGGGAGGGTTAATCCTTGAAATACAGAGAGTTGCTGATTCCATATAATCCCTGGTGGGACAGTCCGGAAAAGGCGTTTCAACTGCTTCCGGATTTTCACAGGCCGATCTTTTCAAACATCATCAAAGGGTTAAAAGAAACTCCTCAAATAATATCAATAACAGGCCCCAGAAGAGTGGGAAAGAGCACTCTCATCAAGCAAATTGTTCAGCGGTTGATAAGCGAGGATGTGCAGCCGGAACATATCTTTTATTACTCCATGGATGACCCGGCATTGCTTCGATCAGAGGTGGATCATGACAATTTTTTTGATTCGATGATGGATGCAGCACGAAAAAAAGCTGGCAATGGTTTGATATACCTCTTCCTTGATGAGATACAGCGATTTGACAGGTGGGAATTGTTTCTGAAAAAGTATTACGATCTTCACTATCGTGTGAGGTTTATTATTTCAGGTTCTGCCTCATCTCCTATATTTAAAAAGAGCAGAGAAAGCCTGCTGGGCCGCATTAAAGACTTTCATATACTGCCATTTTCTTTCAGAGAATTCCTTTTGTATAACAAGCGTGAAGACGCCGCAATGACCGAGAGCATAAACCGTATTTTCGAGACAGGACAGGCGGTCATGGGCATGTTTACCAAACATCCGGAGTATGCGGACCTGCCGCGGGTGACGGTGCCTGATATGCCGCCGGATATCAGGCCTGACATCTCCGGCTTTCTTGACAGGTTTCTGATTGAAGGCGGTTTCCCTGAGGTCTGGACACTTCCTGACTGGACGACAAAGCAGTCTTATCTATTTGACAATCAGGTGGAAAAGGTCATCTCCGAAGATCTGGTTCTGGCTATAGAATTAAGGAAGCCCGAGATATTGAAGAGATTTTATATATCTCTTCTTGAAAGTCCCGGACGTGAGATCAGCTTCAATAAACTATCACGGAACCTGGGCATCAACAGGGCAACCATTGAAAAATATTTCCCTTTACTTGAGATGACGGATTTGATTCGTCATGCCGACAGATTCACAAAGAATCCCCTTAAGGTGCGCAGGGGCAACATAAAATGTTACCTTGTTGATCTTGCTTTAAGAAACGCGATTCTGCGCATACAGGAGAGCCTGCTGAGGGACCCGCAGATGCTCGGTCTCTATGCAGAAAACCTGGTATTTAATGCACTGAAGAAATGGGAAGGCACACTGAATATCAGCTACTTCAGAGAGAAACAGAATGAAATAGACTTCATAGTGCATGTAGGGGCGGGAAACTACCTCGCTGTGGAAGTAAAGTATAAGGAAAATGTCGATGAAAGCGAACTGCGGACGATAAAAAAATTTTGTGATAAAAATAACTCAACGGGTATTGTTATCACAAAAGACTGGAATGATTTCGGGGCAAGAGGCAGATTATTCTACATGCCGCTTCCGCACTTTTTACTTTTGTTTGATTAAACTGAAGATATGCTCGGTCCTGACGCGAACGACAGTACGTGAAGGGCGGAAATTCCTGTTGGGGACGATTCAATATACATGAGAAGATATGTAAAAACAAGACTGATTGTATCTGCTTGAGATTATTTGACGAGATGAAATAGACATTATTAAACAGTATCAAGAAAGTGAAGCGGGCTTATCCGGGGCAATACTGCATTCACATTGGCCCTGAACCCGCAGGCTGAATTTGAGGCTGTCCTGAAGCAGTGCTGTTTTACATTTCTGAAACACTTGTGATATGTTTTATAAATCCGGTTTCACGGGCGGAAGCGTGCAATACGCCCTGGCGCCGCCGCAAACCCCTTTGATTTCAATCATGACAGAGAGACGGATGAGAGATGAAGATTAAAAAAGCAGTGCTCGCATATTCCGGGGGACTTGATACGTCCGTTGCCATTAAATGGCTGAAGGAGACTTACGGATGCGAGGTCATAGCCTACTGCGCCGACCTCGGGCAGGAGGAGGATACGGAGGCGGTCAGGGAAAAGGCCCTGAAGACAGGCGCTTCCAGGGTATACGTGCTGGACCTCCGGGAAGAGTTTGTGAAGGATTATGTATTCCCCATGCTCAGGGCGAATGCGGTTTATGAGGGCGCCTATCTCATGGGTACATCCATCGCAAGGCCGCTCATAGCAAAAAAACAGATAGAGATAGCCGAGAAGGAAAATGCCGATGCAGTCTCCCACGGTGCCACGGGCAAGGGGAATGACCAGGTGAGGTTCGAGCTTGCCTACTATGCCCTGAAGCCCGGCATAAAGGTAATCGCACCGTGGAGGGAATGGGAGTTCAATTCGAGGGAGTCCCTGATAGACTATGCAAAGAAACACGGTATCCCCGTCCCGGTGACCAGGGAGAAACCCTACAGCACGGACAGGAACCTCTTTCACATAAGCTACGAAGGCGGAATCCTGGAAGACCCCTGGGCAGAGCCCCCTGAGGACATGTTCACAATGACGGTATCGCCGGAGAATGCCCCCGCGGAGGCCGTTTACCTTGAGATCGGATATGAGAAGGGCGACCCGGTCTCGATTAACGGAAAGAGACTGTCTCCCGCCGGTCTCCTGAAAGAACTCAACACTCTGGCGGGTGCGCACGGCATAGGCAGGCTGGATATCGTCGAGAACCGGTTTGTGGGCATAAAATCCAGGGGGGTCTATGAAACGCCGGGGGGAACCATACTGCATATCGCCCACAGGGCCGTGGAATCCATCACCCTCGACAGGGAGCTTATGCACCTGAGAGACTCTCTTATCCCTGAATACTCGGCGCTCGTTTATAACGGCTTCTGGTTTTCCCCTGAAAGAGAGGCACTTCAGTGCCTGATAGACCGCGCGCAGCGAAACGTGACAGGCACTGCAAGGCTGAAGCTTTACAAGGGCAACTGCATGGTGGCCGGAAGAAAGGCCCCTGAATCCCTCTACAGCCATGAGCTTGCAACATTCGAGGCCGAAGACGTTTATAACCAGAAGGATGCAGAAGGATTTATCAGGCTGAATGCCCTGAGGCTGAAATTGCACAGGCCGGGTTCAAAATAACCATGGATGACTTAGAGTACTGGCTCGCCCTTAATTCCCTTACGGATATAGGCCCTGTAACCGCGCGCAGGCTGCTGTCGGCCTGCGGCGGTCCCGGCAATATCTTCCGCATGTCTTTTGACGAACTCCGGAGGATCGAGGGTGTGGGGGAACACAGGGCCCGGAGCATCACCGGATTCAAGGGCTGGGATGCAGTCCGCAGGGAGGCCGACAGTATCGCTGAACGCCGTATCACGGTCCTCACCATTAATGACGAGAGGTATCCCAGGCCCCTGAGGGCCATGCAGAGCGCGCCCGTTGTGCTTTATATGAAGGGTGACCTCCGGGATGTTGACAAATATGCCGTCTCCATAGTAGGTTCAAGAAGGGCTACCGCTTACGGCATGGAGGTAGCTGAAAAGATAAGTTACAGGCTGGCCTCAAAAGGACTGACGGTTGTAAGCGGAATGGCAAGGGGTATAGATACCGCCTCCCATAAAGGGGCGTTGAAAGCAGGCGGCAGAACCGTCGCGGTTATGGGTTCGGGACTTGATGTGCCGTATCCGGCGTCCAACAGGGGACTGATGAACGCCATTGCCGGCTCAGGGGCGGTTATCAGCGAGTTTCCTCTCGGGACCCTGCCGAATAAAGAAAACTTCCCGAGGAGAAACCGGATCATCAGCGCCCTGTCCCTGGGCGTCATTGTCGTAGAGGCCACCCTTGACAGCGGCTCTCTTATTACAGTAGCATATGCCCTCGAACAGGGCAGGGAGGTTTTTGCAGTGCCCGGCAACGTTACTTCAAGAAATTCCCGCGGCACCAATGATCTTATCAAAAAGGGAGCGCGGCTTGTTGAAAGCGCCGAAGATGTCATCAGGGAACTGGGTCCGCAGATAAAAGGCATCCTCAGGGAGGACAGGCAGAACGAGAAAGAGGCATTATCCGCAATGACGGAAGATGAAAAGATGCTTTACAGCTATCTGAGCACAGGGCCCAAACATATAGATTCAATCATCAGGGAGACTGACACTTCAACCGCCAAGGCCCTGTCCATACTGCTGGGCCTTGAACTGAAGGGAATCGTCAGGCAGACAGAGGGAAAACATTTCTCCCTCAACTGAAGCCTCTGAACAGCGGTATTTTATGCCACTGTAAGGTAATGATAAAGGTTTGACAGAAAACCGCCGATAAAGTTAACCGTTGAGACAGTCAAGGATAAACCGGCAGTCCCCCTTGCCTTTTTAAAGGGCAAGGGGGATTTATAAGGAGCAGTTTCAGATGAAGTCACTTTTAATTGTTGAGTCACCGGCCAAGGTAAAGACCCTCGGGAAGTTTCTCGGGAAAAAGTTCGCTATCAAGGCATCCATCGGGCATGTGAAAGACCTCCCGAAGAAAGAGCTTGGTGTGGATATCGAAAACGACCTCTCCCCCACTTACGTGGTGATCGAGGGAAAGGAAAAAGTCCTGAACGAGCTGAAAAAGGCGGCCAGGAATGCCGACAGGGTCTTTCTGGGCCCTGACCCCGACAGGGAAGGGGAGGCGATAGCATGGCATATCGCCGAGGAATTAAACGGCGCATCCTCGGACAAGATATTCAGGGTGGAGTTCAATGAGATAACCGAAAAGGCGGTGACGGAGGCCATCAACCATCCGAGAAAGATCAACATGAATCTCGTTGACGCGCAGCAGGCGAGGAGAATACTGGACAGGCTTGTGGGCTACAAGCTGTCGCCCCTGCTGTGGCGCAAGGTCCGCCGCGGCCTCAGCGCGGGAAGGGTGCAGTCCGTGGCCCTGAGGCTTGTCGTGGACAGGGAGCGCGAGATCCAGGCCTTCAAACCCGAGGAGTACTGGAGCATTACGGCAACGCTGCAGGGCAAGGAGCCGCCGCCTTTTGACGCAAGGCTGTTCCACATAAACGGGAAAAAAGCCGTGGTCAAAAATGAAGCCGAAGCCGGCAAGATAGTGGAGGATACACAGGGCAAGAGCTTTACCGTAAAAAAGGTGGAGAAAAAGAAGAGGAGGCGCTCGCCGGCCCCCCCGTTTATTACAAGCACCCTTCAGCAGGAGGCATCAAGAAAGCTCAGGTTCACGGCCAAGAAGACAATGCTCGTTGCGCAGCAGCTCTATGAAGGGATAGAGCTCGGCGATGAGGGCTCGACAGGGCTTATAACTTATATGAGAACCGATTCCGTGAGGGTCTCCGCAGAAGCGCAGCAGGAGGCAAGGGCCCTGATAAGGGGTGAATTCGGCAAGGAATACCTGCCGCAGAAACCGCCGGTCTACAAGAGCAAAAAGTCTTCACAGGATGCGCACGAGGCGATACGCCCCACATCCCTTCTCAGGCCGCCGGAGGCGGTTAAGAAGTATCTGACACGGGACCAGTACAATCTTTACAAGCTCATCTGGAACCGTTTTGTTGCCAGCCAGATGCACCATGCGCTTCTGGAGCAGACCTCTGTGGATATAGAGGCAGGGAAATACACCTTCCGGGCGACCGGCACGGTTGTCAAGTTCCCGGGGTTCATGAAGCTCTATACTGAAAGCGGGGACAACGGAGGGGAGGATGAAGGCCTGCTTCCTCCATTGTCAGAAGGCGACGTGTTGAGGACGATCGCCATCACGCCGAAGCAGCACTTCACGCAGCCGCCTCCGAGGTTTTCAGAGGCAAGCCTCGTCAAAGAGCTTGAAGCAAAGGGAATCGGGCGGCCGAGCACATACGCCACGATTCTTTCAACAATACAGGACAGGAAGTATACCGAGAAGATCGAGGGCAGGTTCAAGCCCACGGAACTCGGAATCATAGTCAGCGACCTGCTTGTGGAGAGATTTCCGGAGCTGATGGATTACAACTTCACCGCAAAGATGGAGAGCAACCTGGACAGGATCGAGGAGGGCGGCCTGCGGTGGGTTGATATCGTGATGGATTTCTACAGGCCGTTTGACCATGACCTTGAGGAGGCCATGAAAATCCAGGGCAAGGTAAAGCCCCGGGACATCCCCACAGAGCACGTATGTGAAAAGTGCGGCTCCCCCATGGTCATCAAATGGGGCAGGCACGGAAGGTTTATTGCCTGCACGGGGTATCCCGGATGCAAAAACACCATGCCTCTTGAAAATCAGAACGGCGAAGGCCGGACAAAGGCCGCTGATGTGCAGGAGACGGATGAGAAATGTGAAAAGTGCGGCTCCCCCATGGTGCTGAAATCCGGGAAGTTCGGCAGGTTTCTTGCCTGCAGTAAATATCCTGAATGCAAGACCACGAAGGCTATAGGCATCGGCGTCAAGTGCCCTGAAGACGGCGGGGAAATAGTCGAGAGGAGAACCAAGAAGGGCAAGGTGTTTTTCAGTTGCGGGAATTATCCAGCGTGTAAATTCGCCATATGGTACAGGCCGGTGGATAAGACCTGCCCCGAATGCGGAGCCGCTATCCTGGTTGAAAAGCGGACGAAAAAAGGCGAGTATCTTGCATGTATAAAAAAGGAATGCGGCTACAAGGAAGAACTCCGGGAAGCAGAAAGCCTTCAGCCGGCTCTTAAGGCTTAGATAACATATACCGTTTCAATAAGAAATAGTATCTGTCATTAATATGACATTGAGGGGACAAAGATTCACACCTAAGTATTTGATTTTTAATAAACTTGGTGCGCAATGCCCTTTTCATGCCCGGTAATGTATATTGCTTTTTGTAATTGCATATTGATTGCCGGATTATGTAAAATAAAGACTGTATGAAGGTAGACTACTAAACCGGACTGTAAGATGAAGATGATTAATTTCAGATATCTGGTCCTGCTGCTTTCCGTCCTGGCGTTTGGCTGCAGCCTTCCCAAAACACTCCTCAGCAACTCTCAGATAAACAGGCTGCCCGAGGAAGCCCCTCCACCCGCCATCATGGTTGAGGGGAAGGAGGAAGCCCCTGTCGTGAAGGCGGATATCACCCCCGTGGAAATCAATGAACCCGGACAGAAGCAGGAACAAGGCAATAATGCAGCGGCGGCGGAGGTAACGGATAAAGAGATAACGGATGAAAATGATACTGCCTGTGCGGACTGCAGCGCCGGCGGCAATGACAGTGAATCAGTCAATGAGGGGGACATGGAGACGGCTCAGGCAGTGCAGGATGCCGAAAAGGCGGAAGACATACCCGTGGAAAAGATCCAGGATGAAGCCTTCTATTATGATGATACGGAAGATACGGGAAAGGAGCAGAACCTCCTTGATGCGGCCCTGGACTATTGCAATGCGGCCCAGGAGTTCTGGTCCGAGGGCAACCTTGAGAAGGCCATAGAGATGCTGGATCAGGCATATGCCCTTGTCCTTCAGGTTGATACCAACGAGTATCCCGGGCTGATCCAGCAGAAGGAAGACCTGCGCTTCATGATCTCCAAGAGGATACTGGAGATCTACGCCTCGCGGTACACGGCGGTCAACGGCAATCATAACGAGATCCCACTGACAATGAACGAACACGTGGCAAAGGAGATTAAAAGGTTCCAGGGGCCGGACCGCAGGTTTTTCCTGGAGTCGTACAAGCGTTCCGGAAGATACATGAATATGATCGTGGCCGCCCTGAAAGAGGCCGGGCTGCCCGAGGACCTTGCCTGGCTGCCCCTGATAGAGAGCGGCTTTAAGGTCAGGGCGATGTCCCGCGCGCGCGCCCTGGGCCTGTGGCAGTTCATTTCTTCCACAGGTTCCAAGTTCGGCCTGAAAAGGGACACCTGGGTCGACGAAAGGCTGGATCCTGAAAAATCGACCAGGGCTGCCATCGCCTATCTGAAAGAGCTGCACAATATCTTCGGAGACTGGACCACTGTACTTGCGGGTTACAACTGCGGGGAGGGTACCGTCCTGAGGACGATCCGCAATCAGAGGATAAATTACCTTGACAACTTCTGGGACCTGTACAAAGAGCTTCCGCGGGAGACCGCGCGATATGTCCCGAAATTTCTGGCAACCCTGCACATACTGAAGGATCCCGAAAAATACGGCTTTACCCTCGGCGAGCCTGATCCGCCGGTCCTGTATGAATCCGTAACCATTGAAAAGCCGGTTCTGCTGAAGACAGTGGCCAGGGAACTGGGCATACCTTTAAAGGTGCTTACAGAGCTTAATCCGGAGCTGCGCTATCAGGTGACACCGGCCACGCCGTATGCGCTCAAGGTGCCTGCGGGCATGACCGAAGTCCTCCTTGCAAAGCTCGAGGAGATACCGGGCTGGGCCCCTCCTGAGAACGCATATGTATACCACCGCGTCAAGAAAGGCGAGACACTGTCGCTTATAGCCATGAAATACCGCACGACCGTCAGGAAGATAATCATGGCCAACGATATACGGCGCAAACACTTCATCAGGGTGGGGCAGAAACTGAAGATACCACTGAGGGACAGATCATACAGCGCCTCATACAGAAACCTCCGCGCATCAAAGGTGGGTCTGCCGCCGAACGGCCTGTACCGCATCAAGAAGGGGGATTCCCTCTGGCTGATTGCCAGGAGGTTCAATACAAACACAAAGACGCTTGAGCGGATTAACAACCTGAAATCCACACGCCTGTACGTGGGACAGGTCATAAAGATCACGGAAACGGAGTAACGGCCGGCAACTAACCGCCGAGCGCCTTAAGGACGGTCTCTGCAATAAAATTCGCGGCCTCAGGTTCAAGCTCCGGGTAAATCGGAAGTGACAGCACCTCTCTTGCCGCTGCCTCGCTTTCCGGAAAGTCACCCTCTGAATAACCGAGATACCTGAACGCCTCCTGCATATGAAGTGAAAGCGGATAATAGACGACGGATGATATGGATTGCGCGGCAAGGGCCTTCTTCACCTCGCCCCTCAGTGGTGTCCTTATGGTGTACTGGTGATAGACATGCACCCTGTCCGCCAGCTCCACCGGGCACCTGACGGCATCGCCGAGTGCAGAGGAGTACAGCCTTGCGATGCTGCGCCTCTTTTCATTGTATTCATCTATGTGCCTTAATTTTATCCTGAGGATAGCGGCCTGGATTTCATCAAGCCTGCTGTTGTAGCCCAGAAAACCATGCCGGTAGGGGCCCACTGTTCCGTGGTTTCTCAGGAGCCTCACCTTTTCGTATATATCCGGATTGTTTGTTATCATCATGCCCCCGTCGCCGTAGGCGCCGAGATTTTTGCTTGGATAAAAGCTGAAACACCCGGAATCGCCCATGCTTCCCACCGGAACGCCGTTGTATCTCGCCCCAAAGGCCTGGGCGCAGTCTTCGATCACCCGGAGATTGTATCTCCTTGCAATCTCCATAATCTCTTTCATGTCCGCAGGCTGGCCGAAAAGATGAACAACAACTACGGCCCTTGTGCGGGGGGTTATCTTTTCTTCTATCTTTGCGGCATCTATATTCAGTGTATCGCCGTCTATGTCGACAAAGACCGGTCTCGCCCCTACATAAGTGATCGCCTCTGCGGATGCGATAAAGGTGAACGGCGTGGTGATCACTTCATCGCCTGACTTTATGCCGAGGGCGTTCAGACACAGGTGCAGCGCATCGGTGCCGGATGCAAGGGCTACGGCGTTTTTGACATTGCAGTATGATGCTATCTCCTGCTCAAAGGACTCCACGTTGGGCCCCAGCACGAACTGGCCGCTGTCCAGTATCTCTTTTAAAACCGACTTTATTTCCTCCTTCAGCGGCTCATGCTGGGCCTTCAGATCAAGCATGGGTATGGAAG
>JAADFS010000266.1 GCA_013152795.1 Deferribacteres bacterium | reverse complement strand
AGAATATAGGACTGGCGGACAGGGTCGCCGTGTATCTTCCACAGTCCTACAACTTTGCAGGAAACCTCATAGTCGTGCCCAAAGGACAGGTCACCCCCCTGACCGCAGAAAGCGGCGATATAATGGCATTTATCGTATCAGGAGGTGTTACGGCAAAGTAAAAATACGGCAGGAGGACAGGCTCAGCCCAGATCCTCCTTGCCCGTCATCTCTTCAATATCTATCCTGACCACACCCGTTATCCTCAGCTTTTCTTCCGGAATTTCACCATAGTCACCCTCGGGCTGGTATTTCTCCATCAGGCGCTTCAGGGCAAACAACTTCTCGGAACGGTCCTCAATAATATGCGCCCTGCCCTTTATGATAATGCTCCTGTAGAGATATTCAGCCTCACATGGCTGATTCTTAGCCCTTACGTACGTCAGGGGCAGGTCTGTCTCAAAACAGACCCTGTTGTCCCTCTTTATGTCATCGATTTTCTCGCCTTCCAGTGCCGTATGGAAATATATCCTGCCTTCATGATATACGAAATTAAGGGGCTTTACCATTGGGTAACCGTCCTTGCCGACAGTCCCCAGCCTGCCGACATGGCAGGTATGCAGCAGTTTAAGAATTATCGACTTGTTTTTTATTTCCTTTTTACTCCTGCGCACTGCAACTCCTCCTTGCTACAGACATCCAGCCGTCACGCAATCTTACAGCCTGCGAAGTGCCGTAAAAGCTTTATAAAGGTTTTACGGCCGCCTCCCTTGCCGCATTTATAAAACATCAAGGGATAAGACTCAGTACAATATCCGCAATTATCGCCAGTATAGAGAGCATGAATATTATATAGTAATTGACATCTTCCATGGACTTTTCGATCGATGACAGGAGATATGTCACCACCTCCCTGTCCTCCGGTGAAAGACATGCATTGGCTTTCACCTTTTCTATCAATTCATACTCTTTTATGGCCCTCTTCCTTTTCCGCGAAATGGCATACCTGTAAAGGAAGAAAACCAGGTATCCCAGGACACCCGCATACCATACCGGCCTTACCCATGAAGGTTCAATGTGCTGAAAGACTATAATAGCCCTGAAGGCCACGGCCGACAGAAGGCCGAGCAGAAAGAATCCATAAACAGTGGACCTTGAAACCGTATGCGGGGGCTTTTTCATCATGCGGCTCCGGGTCAGCGCCACTGCGCGGGTAATATATCTCCTATTTTCTCATCCACCGCCTTCCTGGTCTTTTCATCCACTTCAAGCACCGGCGGATACCATGGTTTCATGCGGCAGTCAAATACCACGGGTTCGCGCAGGCGCGTATGGAAGCGGACTGTCCGCGGCCTGTTTCCGTGAATATCACCGGCAGGCTCAAAACGCGTGAAGAAAGTCCAGAGAAATTCCTTCAGGTTGAGGGTTGCGGCCCTGCTGTCATCAACCAGCACGACCACAGGCCATGCCGACAGCCTGCCGTCCCTCGCTATTTTCCTGCCGAGGCCCGGAGCAGAATCATACGACTCCCCTTCAATTACAAGGGTGCCCGGCAGGAATGCCACAGGCCTGTCACATCCATCCGGCAACGCGCCCCTGAATTCCCCGGGTAATTTTCTAAGGGGCTCCTTTCCAAGTCCCATGAGCACGGCCTTTGAGCCCCTGTTTACCTCAGGCCCCGTATAGTCAAGTGTGTCCTGCGAGACATTGTCAAAGACAAACAGGTCAGTCTGCCAGTTGACACGCTCCAGCACATGCGTCCACAGCCTTGGAAAATCCGACACATCAATATCCCCGTCTGTGATTATCAGGAATTTTGTCAGAGACAACTGGCCTTCCCCGAGAATTCTCATTGCAGAGGCAAAGGCCTCCCTGGGATAGCGGTTGTACACCCTGGCTGCGGCAAGGGGATGAAAGCCTGTGTCGCCGAATGTCTTCAACTGTCTTACTCCTTTCATGACAAGCGGAAAAAGCGGCGACAGCAGCTCCTGCAGGTAATCACCGATATAGTAGTCCTCCTGCCGGGGCCTGCCGACCACGGTGGCCGGGTAAACGGCATTCCTGCGGTAATACATCCTGTGGACATTGAATACGGGATAGTCGTGTCTTAATGAATTGTAACCGAAATGGTCTCCGAACGGGCCTTCGGGTTTTCTGATAAAGGGGGGCACTTCCCCTTTCAAGGCAAACTCCACATTGGCGACCAGGGCATGTCCACCGAGAGGGTCATCAACCATTTCCAGCCGTCTCCCTAACAGCAGCGATGCCAATATAAGCTCCGGGACATCCTCCGGTACAGGTGCTATAGCCGAGAGTATGAGCGCCGGCGGGCCGCCGATAAACAGGCTGACGGGAAGGGGCTGTCCCTTTTTTTCGGCAACAGCATAGTGATAGCCCCCGCCTTTATGTATCTGCCAGTGTATACCGGTGGTGCAGTCGTCATACCTCTGTATCCTGTACATTCCCAGATTGTGGCCTTTGCCTTCAGGATGTTCCGTGTAGACAAGCGGCAGTGTAATAAAAGGCCCTCCGTCTGTATGCCACGAGGTCAGCATCGGGAGTTCCGATAAACGGGGTGGGCTCTGCCTGTTATGCAGGATGGGTGCATCCTTGACCTTCCTGAGCCCTATCCTCAGTCCCTGAAGGAAGATGTTTCTTGCGTTCCAGAGTTTCTTTATGTCCAGCGGAAAGATATTTTCCGCGAGTTTCACTATCTCATTGACAAATTGCACGGGCCGCCTGCCGAAGGCAAGTTCCATCCTGCGCGGTGTGCCGAAGAGATTTGTCACAACCGGGAATCTGCTGCCCTTGACATTCGTAAAGAACAGAGCAGGCCCGCCCCTTTCTATGACCCTCCTGTGTATCTCGGCGATCTCCAGGCAGGGGTCCACCCGGCTCTCGACAATGAGCAGTTCATTTTCCTTCCTGAGTATCTCTATAAAGCCTTGCAGGTCGTTAACCGTATCCATGGTTGCAATCTCCTTTTTAACTACGAATCAGCCTTCAGTTGCTTAAAAAACATTGCAGGCGGGCCTGCAGAAGAGGTTTATAAACCTTACAGTGGCAAAAAACATCGCCAGCGGGCACGGCAGCCTGCCGGAAAAGCTTTATCTGCGATACCTTCAGTGGTAACAGCTAAGCCCCCTCCCCCTAACCCCCTCCGGGGGACTTGTTTCTTCCTGCACCCTGACAACTGCACCCTGCACCCTATTCTGTTAAAATCCCATCGCTTTATAAAGGTTTTCCGGCAGGCTGCCGTGCCGCGTTTATGCAACGTTAAGGTAAAACGATCAGTTCCGGAAGCACCTAAATAAAAAGTCTCTTCTGGTCTTCCCTTAACTGTGCGAATCCCTCTTCCGGGAAATAAAAAATACCTTTAAACACCCTGTTCATAACAGCAATCAACTGGCGGAACTTGTACGCATCATGGTGGGAATCACCCCCGTGTTCGGACCTGCGCCAGCTTTCTTCATCCGATATGCGCAGCTCCAGCGCCAGTGTGTGCTGTTCTGTTTTTTTATCGATATGGTGCCTGTTCATATAGTCCGGTGTACCCGGTATCAGTATCTCGTTGGTTCCGGCCTTGCGGTGAATAGGCACGCAGAAATTTATCTTGCATTGAAATTTCTTATGCCCCGAGGAAGAATAAGGGTTTTTTGCCGTGTTGGCGCTAAGGGCATTGTAGAAGCTTTTTGCATTGGCAAGCAGCTCTTTGTCATCAGGTATGATATTCCTGCCCTCGCTCCGGTAGAGGCTGACCATCAGTCTTCTTACCGCTTCAATCATGCTCTCAGGGCTGTCAAACAGTGTCTGGGTTATGGAAGGTGATATAGTGTTTTCCTGGAGTATGACACCCCTTTTCTGAAGTGCATGGAAGAGCTTCAGCGTATCATCCTTGCTTTTCAGAATAAATGTGATCGCAAGTATGTCCCTGATATTATGGGCCTCTCCATGCACATCCTTGCCCAGTTTGGTAAACATGCTTTCAGGGCTCTTGAGCCTGGACTTGACATCCACAATATCAACCTCAACACCGTCTCCGCTGTTGAACACGAGGCATCTCTTTTCAGGATCAAACCTGAGCGATTCGCGGAGTTTGAGGAAAAAAGTGGCAATCTTGACAAAGGCCCTTTGTGCAGGCTCGTTTTCAGGGATGAGTTTGGGATGCTGCCAGTCATAATTATACAAGTCCTCCAGGCTTTGCCCCTGCTCTTCCAGAAACATTCCCAGTTGGGCATAGTCGTTTATATCCTGGCTGTCTTCTTCAATCGACTTGATCAGATGGGCCATCTTCAGAAGCGAGCAGGCCATCTGCTGCCACATGGGGGGGACGTCCATATCGACTCCCTTGTACCCGTAAAACACATGCGGGTATTTTCTTGAGGAGGCCAGAAGGAAGAGATGACGCGGGTCATCGGATACTATATTTCTGAACTCGGGTGTGTGCAGAGTGGATTCTATTTCACCGATCTTCCGGAGACAATCACGGTAAAGGGGGGCGTTTCCGGAATTCAATGCCGAAAGTGCCTCAAGCTGCTTCTTCACAAAAGGTAACATGGAATAGAGAAAATAACGGTATGCCTGTTCAACATACTTCAGTGCCCGTTTCTTCTCGCTCTCATGCAATTCATCTTCAACAGTATCAAATCCCCGGTTGCCCATCATCCTTGTAGCCTGTCCAAGGGCCGTTGCATAATCCCCTGCCCTCAACAACAGATAAGGGGTCATTTCGGTCCTGTCCAGTACAGAACCGAAAATCTCATGATGAAGCTCTTGGCCTGATGTTATGTCTTTAATTTCGCCTGTTACGCCTTCCATTACATTTCACCTTACAGTTGCATGAAAATACCGGTACAGTGCGGGCTTTCCCGGCCGTTTTATACAACAATAAGGGTTATAGTATAACAAAAACTGTTTATTTAACGTTATGGCGGGATATGTTACCCTGCAGTGACATAAAAACCGGCACCGGGACACGGGCGCATGCGATTTTTATGCGACCTTAAGCAAAAAAGCCCTTGACAAAACACAACAAATATGTGAGAATTTTTTTACATTTTGGGGGACAGCGAAAAAACCCACCCCTATCAAATCCGAAGGAGACCCCAAATGCCGAAAAGACGCCGGATAATCCTTCTGCTGTTTTCACTTTCCTTTCTTCTGATAATGATAACCATCTCTGCCGGACAGGCAGCAGACACAACAGAGCCGCATATAACATTAACAGCAAACACAGAGACAGGCACAGCGCCTCTTCAGGCATACTTCTCAGTATCAACGAGCATCCCCAATGCGGTGGCAACCTATGAAATGGACTATGAAGGAGACGGAACAACCGACTACACAGGGGCAGTGTTTGAAAACATAAACTTCACCTACACAACAGAAGGCGTCTACCATCCGACCGTCACCGTTACGGATGACCAGGGCAACACCTACACGGACAGCATTACGATTATAGTGCTGAATACAGCAGAGCTTGATGCACTGCTTAGAGCCAAGTGGAATGCGATGACAAACAGTCTGAGAAATGGAGACACAGCAACAGCCCTGACCTATATATCTTCCGGTTCAAGAGCATCCTATGAGGAGATGTTCAATGCCCTAGCAGGCCAATTGCCGGCTATTGTTGCAACACAAACAGGCTTTAACAGGATTTCCATTAAAGACAATACAGCAAAATATGAACTTGTAACCTTAGAAAATGGAACTACATATTCTTATGAGGTAATCTTTATAAAAGATAAAAATGGTTTGTGGTTGATACAAGATTTTTAGTAATCTTCCAAGATTACGTGTGAAACAAGCCTATGAATATGAAAAAAAGTTAGTATTTTGTGTATTCGCATTAGTTTTACCTTACAGTGGCATATAAAACATCGCCTGCGGGTAAGGGAGGCTGCCGGAAAAGCTTTATCTGCGATTCCTTAAGGGGTAACAGCTCAGCCCCCTCCCGCCAGGGGAGGGGGGACTTGTTTCTTTCTGCACCCTGACAACCGCACCCTACACCCTCTGTTAAATTTCCAATATCCTATCGCTTTATAAAGGTGTTACGGCAGCCTCCCCTGCCGGGTTATGCAGCAAACAACCGAAATGCTGTCATGCGGAAGCCTGAAAAATTACAAGCGGGGAAAGCACTTACGCAAGTTCAACATGCACCTGGGACTTCCGGGTGCAGACCTTTGCGCACGCCTCGCAGCCGATGCAGTTTCCGGGATTTGCCACTGACATCACCTTATTGCCCATATCGTCTCCGAACTCATCCTCTCCCTCAAAGGGCTTCTCTATGAGCTCAAGCACATCCCTGCCGCAAACCTTGTAGCACCGCCCGCATCCAATACATTTCTCCGCGTCAATGGATTCAATAAACCTCGGGGTCCAAGGCTCTCCGGCCCTCGTGTAACAAACAACCTGCTGCATGATTCCTCCTTTCCATATAAATAAAGTGTCAGTGTCAGTGATGAGTGTCAGTAAAAGAATTTCCCGCTGACACTGACACTATTCACTGACACTTTCTTTACGCTATCGCCTCTCCATCCTCTTCACCAGTCCTGATCCTCACAGCGGCCGTTACAGGCGATACGAATATCTTTCCGTCACCGTGCTTGCCGGTCTGGTTCACCCTGATTAATGACTTTACGATCTTGGTTACCACATCATCCGGCACTATGACCGTAAGCAGTCTCTTGGGCACATAGAGGGCGACCTTCGGCAGTGTATGCTCAAGCGCATATGTCGAAGGTGTGGGTTTCAGTTTGGCGGATGTGCAGAAACTCTCCGGCATCTCTGAGTCCATCTCCGCGCACATGGCGCCCTTCTGCTTGCCCCTGCCGTCAACGCTCTGGATGGTGAGCGAGGGATAACCCAGTTCCTCAAGCACCTGCTTTGTCTCCGGCAGCTTGTCCCTCCGGATAATTGCCGTGATCTCTTTCATAGTCCCGCCTCCCCTGTCCTGACGGTATAGGCGCTGTCCACCGGGCTGACAAATATCTTTCCGTCACCGATAAACCCCGTCTTTGCCTTTGACTGTATCAGGTCGATCACCTTCCTCTCATCCTCGTCATCGACAACTATCATAAGCAGTGTCTTGGGAAGTTCATCGTAATGCACGGGGCCCACCTGCAGTCCCTTCTGTTTTCCCCTTCCGAACACCGGCATCTTCGACACCGACGGAAATCCGGCCCCCTCCAGCGCCAGCACAACTTCCTGCTCCTTCTCCGGCCTTATAAAGGCCCTGATCATTTTCATATCATCTTCCTCCTTATTATTGCAGGGACAAGGTGATCTCGCACCCTGCGAATTACATTACAGTTGAATATGGACCTTTGAATATGAACCTTACAGTGGCATAAAATACCGCCTGCGGGCAGGAGAGCCTGCCGGAAAAGCTTTATCTGCGATTCCTTCAGGGATAACAGGTCACCCCCTCCCCCTAACCCCCTCCCGCCAGGGGAGGGGGGACTTGTTTCTTTCTGCACCCTGCACCCTACACCCTGAACTCTGAACAATCTCTTAATGATTATCGATCGCCTTTTTAAGCCACGGAGGCGGCGAGGTCTTCAGCTTCTCAAGGAGCAGTTTCAGTGCCTCCTCAATCGGTACCACACCCTTTACCTTCAGGGGCATCATGCCCCTTTTTACAAGCCTGGCCGCAGACGGCCCGCCTATCTCCGTCAGGTATACGATCTTGCAGTCCGACAGTTTCCCGACCTTCTCCTCCACCCTTTCGTCATGCACTTGTCCCATCCCCTTTGTCCCTTCAATGGCAACATCCCTGCCTTCTGCGAATTTTCTCATTTCAATGAATTTATAGTCGTCCTTTGTCAGCTCGTATACTGCAAACATTCCGCACCTGCCGAAATGCTCATCGACATTGACACCGTCGGTTGTTGCAAATGCCACCCTGATCATCAGTGCACCCCCTTCATAAGCAAATTTGCCGTATCATTTATCATTGACAGGGTTCCCCTGTAGCCGATGGTGACCCTGGTGGTATATCCCAGGATTTTGTACACGGGAAATCCCATCTGGTACAGCGGCACCCCGAGCCGCGCGGCCGTGTCTTCGGCATGAGAATTCGAAATCAGCAGGTCGAAATCCCCCCTGACCGAAAACAGGTCACCTATGACGATCTTTTTTGCAATGGCCGTACCCGCAGGCCGCGGGGAATACGGAAGCACAGCAAGCTCTATATTTACCGCCATTTCCCTCAGCCACGCCGAAGTCTGCACGGCAAGGTCGGGCTCAAGCGCTGTGCAGACCTTCTTGCCGCTCAGGTAAAAATGCGCATCCCTCATCCCGTCAACCAGCACATCCCTCTGCCTGAGGTATCTCCGGCTGACCGGGCTGCCGCTTAAGGCGGAGAGTATCTTCATAAGCGCATCCGTGCCCTGGAGCCCTGCAACGCTGTCCAGGACAATATATTCAATCCCGTATTTTTCATAAAGAAACCGGGCCGGCGGTTCCATGCTCATCCCCACTGCAAGCGTAAAGACCGAGCCGCTCATCTCTTCTATCTCAGAGAGTTTCACCCCCCCTGATGACAGGGCGGAAAAACCGGGCCGGCTGCCGTCCAGTGATGATAGATCAGGCAGGATAACGGGCCTCAGACCGAATGATTCGATAATCTCCCTGAGTTCCATAAAATCCGCAGGTGTCAGGTGCGCCCCTGCAAGGACATTTATCCTCCCCCTCATTTCATCATCCTGCCTTTCCACATGCGGCTTTACAGTCTCCCGCAAAACCGCCTCTGTGGCACCGGAATACCCCTGCTCCATCCCGCCTTCATAATCCGGCGCGGGGATATGAATAATTTTGAGTCTTGAATTTTGAGTTTTGAATTTTCTTATAACCCCGGTCATATCATCCCCCCTCACCTCTGAAAGCCCTGACGTGAGTATCCCTATCAGGGCAGGGTGTTGTTTTTCAGTAAGTTCCCGCACAACCCTGATTACACTGTCATCACCGCCCATCACAACGTCTTCCGTGAAGAGTTTTGTGCCGGCCAGTGCCACCGGCTCCCTGAAGTGTTTTGTTATAAGTACCTTTGCAAGGAAATTGCACCCCTGGGCCCCGTGAATAACGGGAACCGCCCTGTCTATTCCCTGAAGGGCAATGGCGGCCCCTATGGTCTGCGAGTGCTTAAGGGGATTTATAGAGATTCCGGATTTCAGATTCTGACTTCTGACTTCTGACTTCTGGCTCCTGGCTCCTGACTCCTGGCTCCTGACTCCTGGCTCCCGCCTGAAAAACCTGATACTGTTACTTATCTGCTCTGCAAGATTCACGAGCCCGTCATATCCGGCATAGGCAATGTGCCTCTCCTGGTTTACATCCACAAAGGGGAAGCCCTCTTTCATGGCAAGATAAAGGTTCCTGCCGCCTGCAACGAGGATGTCGGCATTGTTCTGTCTCATGAGCCTCAGCAGGCTGGCGGGGCTCACGTCCTCCACAAGGGGTGCATCCGGGCCGAGGATATTCCTCATCTTTTCCTCGTCCTCGAATGTACTCTTTTTTGTGCCCACTGCAACTATCCTTATACCGAGATCGAGAAGGGCCGAGATAAAAGACCAGCTCTTGACGCCGCCGGTATACAGAACCGCCTTTTTACCCCTGAGGTGCGCGTATTGTCTTAATCTTGCGGAAAGCCTTCTCTCCTCCCTCGCGATAACAGCCTCAACCTTATCAGACAGATGAAACTCAGAACTGAGAACTTTGAACTTAGAACTTATCAGTCTCAACGCCTTCGACATCTCCGTCTTCCCGAAAAATGAGACCTCAACATAAGGTATGCCGTATCTCCTTTCCATCTCCCTTGCCACGTTGATAAGGGCGCGGCTGCATACGACCACATTCAGCCCTGCCCGGTGGGCATATGTTATCTCTTCAAATGTCGAGTCACCGGTAATCCTTGAGAGTACCCGTATGCCTGCTTCTTCAAGAAGCGGTTGAACATTCCACAGGTCTCCTGCAATGTTGTATTCACCGATGAGGTTTATGGTTCCCCTTCCCCCTAACCCCCTCCCGCCGGGGGAGGGGGAATTATGTACAGGCGCGCCTGTCCCGATCACATGGTCGAGCAGCACCTCGCCAGCTATCCTGTTTCCGAGGTTTTTGGGGCCGGCAAAGCCGGGGGCATTAACAGGTATGACTTTCACTCCGCAAATTCTCCCGGCCTCTCTGCAAACCGCCTCTATGTCCTCACCGATAAGACCGCTGACACAGGTGGCATAGACAAAGATCGCCCTGGGTTTTATCGTCCTGTATGTCTGTATGATGGCCTTCAGGAGTTTTTCCTCCGAGCCGTAGATTATGTCCATTTCATCCATGTCAGTGGTAAAGCCCATCCTGTGCAGGGGCGCCCCTGCATTTGACAACGTGCCCCTTCCCTCCCATGAGTTGCCGCAGCAGGCAATGGGCCCGTGTACGATATGGGCTGTATCGGCTATGGGCTGAAGGACTATCATCGCGCCGTCAAAGGCGCATGACTCGCCCCCCCTGCTCCTGCAGAGCCTTTCCCTTTTGCCGGTGCTGCACCCGTCCTCAAGATATCTATCAGTAACAGTCAACATAATTATTCTCCCGGCGCGCTGCCTTCCGCATCAACCCGCAACCCGCCTCACCTTATTACATCAAAACTCGTTGTATTCATACTCTTCCTGTCCATCTCGTCAAGAACCGTATTGACTATCCAGTTGACCATGTTTATCACGCCCTGGTATCCGATAATCGGGTATCTGTGCAGGTGGTGCCTGTCGAACAGCGGGAAACCGATCCTTACAAGCGGTGTCCCCGTATCCCTCCACAGGAACTTTGCATATGAGTTCCCGATAAGCAGGTCAACTGGCTCGGTAAACAGCAGGGACCTCAGATGCCACATGTCCCTGCCCGGATAAACGGTCCCTTCCTGTCCGAACGGGCTTTCACTCAGGAGAGCTTCCGCCTCTTTCTGGAACTTTTTATCACCGTTGGTACAGACGATATGAACGGGAACTCCTCCCATCTCCATGATAAAGCTCATCAGTCCCAGCAGAAGGTCGGGATCGCCCACCAGCGCAAAGCGCTTCCCATGGACATACGGGTGTGAATCAATCATTGCATCAACCGCCCTTCCCCTTTCATCCTCTATCTCCTGCGGCACGGGCTTACCCGTAATCCTGCTTATCTCATCAAAAAACATATCGGTGTTCCTCACGCCGATGGGGGAAAGCACCAGGGCCTCGGGCCCCCATTCACTGCGTATGTAGCTCATGGTCTTTACCGTCGAATACTTCTGCAGCGCTATGGTGGCGGCCGCGTTTACCGAGTCCGCCGCATCATTCAGCGGCGTGCCGCCGGGATACAGCTTGTATTCACCTGTATTTGGGGAGTCAAACACATCACTCACATCCGATAGGAGCGTGAAATCAACATCCATTATTTTGAGAAGCCGTTTCAGCTCACGGTAGTTTCCGGTATATGTATCGAAACCCGGGATGATATTGATCTTTCCATTGGGCCCGCCCTTTTTGCCTGCTGTAACGGCCGACAGTATCCCCTTCATCATATTGTCGTAACCCGTGATGTGCGAACCCACAAAACTCGGTGTGTGGGCAAAAGGCACGGGGAGGTCCTCCGGAATAAGACCCTTGTCCTTAGCCTGCTTTATGTAGGCATTCAGGTCGTCTCCTATGACCTCGGCCATGCAGGTGGTGCACACAGAGATCATCTTCGGATTGTACAGGCTATACGCATTGCGCAGCCCCTCGAGCATGTTGTTCAGCCCCCCGAACACGGCTGCATCCTCTGTCATGGACGTGGAAATAGCGGCCATGGGTTCCTTGAAATGCCGGCTCAGATGACTCCTGAAATAGGCCACACAGCCCTGCGCGCCCTGGACAAAGGGCATGGTTCCTTCAAAACCTGATGAACAGAAGACCGACCCCAGGGGCTGGCATGCCTTGGCCGGATTGATCTTTATGTGCCTGCGAGCAAAGTTCTTTTCCCTGTACTCCCAGGTCTTTGTCCATTCAGCAACCTCCTGGACCTTTTCCTCAGGCCAGGGGTTTTCAAATTCTTTTTTCCTTTTAAACTGCTCAATGTATTCCTGCTCCAGAAAGAGCTCATTATGGTCTTTTATCTTCATCTTTTCCTCCGTATGAGATTCCATGTCGGGCTGTTTACCGTCATATCCATATCCCTTGCAAACACAGGGAAGCCGTCAAAGCCGTGGTAGGGACCGCTGTAGTCCCAGGAATGCATCTGCCTGAAAGGCACGCCCATCTTGTGATACGAGTATTTTTCCTTTATGCCCGAGCCCACCATGTCGGGCCTGAGCCTCCGCGTGAATTCCTCCAGTTCATAAAGCGTGGCATCATCCATGATTACGGCGCCTTCCTTCATTTCAGGGTATGTCCTCCTGTAATCATCATCATGCCCGAACTCATACCCCGAGGCCACAACTTCCATGCCGAGGTCCTCGTAGGCGCCGATTGTGTGCCTCGGCCTGAGGCCGCCGACATAGAGCATTACCTTTTTGTCCTGGAGTCTCGGCCTGTACTTTTCTATCACTGCATCCATCAGGGGTTTGTATTTCTCTATCATCTTCTCTGCATTCTCCTTGATGGTGTCGTCAAAATACGAGGCGATCTTTCTGAGGCTCTGGTATATCTTCGTGGGGCCGAAGAAATTGAACTCCACCCACGGGATGCCGTATTTTTCCTCCATGTGCCTGCATATGTAATTCATGGAGCGGTAGCAGTGTATGAGATTCAGTTTCGACTTCTGCGCAATACCCAGCTCGTTTACCGATGCATCACCCGTCCACTGGGCAATGACCCTCAAACCCATCTCCTCAAGCATCTTCCTCGAGGCCCATGCATCACCCCCGATATTGTAATCCCCGATCAGGGCCACATCATAGGGTGTGGATTTCTCCATTGAGCCCCTGCCGAGCACATGGTCCCTGATGGTATCATTGGCGATATGGTGGCCGAGGGACTGGCTCACACCCCTGAATCCCTCGCACCTTACCGGCACTATGGGATAACCGAATTCGGCCGACACCTTTTTTGCCACAGCCTCTATATCATCCCCTATGAGACCTACTGGACACTCCGAGAGTATGCCGATACCGCGCGCCAAAGGCATAAGCTCCCTCAGCTCGTTCAGCGCAGCCTCCAGGGCCTTGTCGCCTCCATAGACGATATCCCTTTCCTGAAAATCCGTGGTAATGTGCATCGTGCCGAATGTATCGATCCCTGTCCGGCCGTTGTAATAATTCCTCCTTGCCCACCAACTGTACTGGCCGCAGCCCACGGGGCCGTGGCTGACGGTAATCTGGTCCTTTACAGGTCCCCACACAACCCCCTTGGAACCTGCATATGCGCATCCCCTGACGGTCATGACACCCGGGCGGGATTTCACATTGGACTTGACTCTGCACGTACTGCATTCCCCGCTCGGGTCATTGGCCGCCAGATGTCTGGCCCTGGCCTTCCTGGTTTTCTCAGGATACCCCTCCAGTACTTCCTCTATCATTTTCTGGGTCTCTTTAATGGCTGTACTCATTCAATTCCTCCAGGTTTTTTTAGTGTAAGTGTCAGTGTAAGTGTCAGTGCACAGCAAAAAAGCAGGTTTTTGGGTACCTGCGCCAGCGCCGAAGTGGTTACGAATTCTTTTTTCACTGACACTGACACTGATAACTTTCACTGTGTTTAGACCGCCGCGTCTTCGCTCTCAAGTATGCCGAAGTCCATAAGCAGGCCTTCCAGTTCATCCATTGACAGCGGCGTCGGGATTACAAGGTTCTTGTTCTCGGCTATCTTCCTGGCCAGGGCCCTGTATTCATCCGCCTGCGGGTGGTCGGGGGAATACTCTATCACCGTCATCCTCCGCAGCTCCGCCCTCTGTACCTCGTTGTCTCTCGGTATGAAATGGATCATCTGCGTGTTGAGCCTTCTTGCAAGCTCGGAGATCAGTTCATATTCCTTGTCCGTCTTCCTGCTGTTGCAGATAAGCCCGCCGAGGCGAACGCCGCCGCTCTGCGCGTATTTAAGGATGCCCCTGGAGATATTGTTGGCGGCATACATGGCCATCATTTCTCCTGAGGTGACTATGTAAATCTCTTTTGCCTTTCCCTCCCTGATGGGCATCGCAAAGCCGCCGCAGACCACGTCGCCGAGAACGTCGTAGAAGACAAAGTCCGTGTCAGCCTCATAGGCGCCGTTTTCCTCAAGGAAGTTTATGGCGGTGATAACGCCGCGGCCCGCGCATCCGACGCCGGGCTCTGGCCCGCCGGACTCGGCGCACTTGATGTTTCTGTAACCCGTCAGCAGCACCTCTTCTATCTCGAGGTCCTCGACACTGCCCCTCTCCCTTGCAAGGTCCATAACCGTGGTCTGGGCCTTTTTGTGGAGTATAAGTCTCGTGGCGTCCGCCTTGGGATCACATCCCACTATCATGCATTTGTAGCCTGCCTCCGAGAGACCGGCGACTACATTCTGAGATGTCGTCGATTTTCCGATACCGCCTTTGCCGTAAACTGCAATCTGCCTCATAAGAAATCTCCTTTCACGCATTGATTTTGATTTGTTGTTTAACTGCTCTCGTAGTAGCCAGAAGCATGCCAGCCTGCAACCCCGTGATTTTCAAGAAAACACGCCTGAAATATAGCTACATTATTGTATTAATACAAACAATATTGAAGCTTACCGACAATTATGTAGCGATAAGCGGGACGGACGCGGCTCCCGGGTGGATTTGGGAAACGGGATAATATATACTGAAAGCTGTGAATTTAACGTTGCATAAACGGGGGGCCTTCTCATGAATACGGAAAAAGATATAAAAAAAATATTTCCGGACATTCCGGACAGGATATCGGGGCTGGGCGAGCTGGCGTACAACCTGTGGTGGAGCTGGCATACCGAGGCAAGGATGCTGTTTAAGATGCTCAGCCGGACCGACTGGAAGGTGAGCGTGCATAATCCGGTAAAGATGCTGCATGAGGTCAGTAAAGAGGTCATGGAGGCCGCGTCAAAGGACCCGAAATTTCTCCGGCACTATGACGCGGTCATGGCGAAGTTCAATACCGGGATGAATACCGGCAGCGGCTGGTTTTACTCGAACATCGCAGCGCACGAGATACTGCCGGTTGCATATTTCTCCGCTGAGTACGGCCTTCATCACTCTCTTCCTTTCTACGCAGGGGGCCTCGGCTTTCTTGCCGGGGACTTTCTCAAGGAATGCAGTGATCTCGGTGTGCCCATGGTGGCGGTGGGCTTTATGTATCCGGGTGGATATGTACGCCAGAGGGTTACGCCGGACGGCTGGCAGGAGGGGGAAAGCGAGGCCGTTGACCGGGAGAACGCGCCGATCCGGCGGGTGCTTGATGATAAAGGCAATCCCCTGACCGTGAAGATACCTTTCATCAGGCCGCCGGTTTATGTAGAGGTATGGAAGGTTCAGGTGGGAAGGGTCTCACTGTATCTGATGGATACGGACCTTGATATAAACGACCCGTGGAACCGTGGAATATCCGCCCGCCTTTATATCGGCGGGCCGGAACAGCGCCTGCGGCAGGAGATCGTCCTTGGGATCGGGGGGGCGGAGGTACTGAACACCCTCGGTATAAAACATTCAATCCTTCACCTGAACGAAGGGCATCCGGCCTTTGCCATACTCGAGCGCATCAGGGAAAGGGTGGAGGCCGGGCTGGACTTTGAGAAGGCATCGGCCGAGGTCCGCGCGACCACTATATTTACCACCCATACACCAGTGCCGGCGGGGCATGACGTCTTTCCCTTTTCCCTGATGGAGAAATACTTCCATGACTACTGGCCCGCGCTCGGGCTTGACAGGGACGGTTTCATGCAAATGGGAATGAGCCCGGAAAACCCCGCCGCAGGGTTCAACATGACGGCCTTTGCCATGAGAATGTCTGAATACAGAAACGCCGTCAGCCGGAGGCACGGTGAGGTTACGCGCAGGATGTGGCGCTCCCTATGGCCCGGTGTCTCCGAAGAGGATATACCCGTGGCGTCCGTAACAAACGGGATACACATCCCCACATGGATTGAGCCGAGGATACAGCTCCTGCTGAACAAGTACATGGACATGGACTGGCTGAACGAGCAGGATGTGCAGGAGACATGGAAGCTGATAGAGGACATCCCGGACGAGGAGATATGGAAGACGCATTACTGGCTGAAGATGAAGCTGATAGTAAGGATCAGGGAGCGGGCGAGGCAGAGATGGCTCAATGATTCAGCGGATCCGCGTATCATCCTTGCTTCGGGCGTGTTGCTTGACCCCAATGCCCTGACAATCGGTTTTGCCCGCCGGTTCGCCACCTACAAGAGGGCCTCGCT
>JAADFS010000265.1 GCA_013152795.1 Deferribacteres bacterium | reverse complement strand
AGGAATGATCACCCCGGCACAACCCCTTGGACTGAGAAAGAAGGCCGTTTTCGCGGCCGTACCCACCACGAGCGGGACCGGTTCTGAGTGTACCAGTGTGACGGTGCTTCACGACACGGAAGCGCATCGGAAGATCCCGGTTGCCAACGCGGAACTTATGCCGGATTTTGCCGTGCTCTGCCCTGAATTCACCATGACCATGCCGCCAAAACTTACCGCTGGAACGGGTTTGGACGCCCTTTCCCATGCCATGGATGCTGTGGCGACCCCTGCTGCCAATGAGCTTACGGACGCCCTGGCGCTTCAGTCCGTCAGGATGGTATTCAAATATCTCCCGCGGGCATATCGAAACGGTAAGGATCGTGAAGCCCGTCACCGGATGTTGTTGGCCTCCAGCATGGCCGGTATTGCCTTCGGGCAGAGCGGTGCTGCGCTGACCCACAGCTTCGGTCACTCCCTTGGCTCGTTGTTCAACATTCATCACGGCCTGGCAGTGGGAATCTTCATACCTTATGTATTCCAGTTCTACCAGGCGGTATCAGAGAAATACCTCGCTATTTGTCGGGCTCTAGGAGTGGAAGGTAAATCCGGGGAGGAGAGCCTGAGCGGTTTGGTTGAGAAAGTGAGGGACCTTTTCAGGGAGTTGGATGTCCCTCTGAACCTCGCTGACATGGGTATCTCGTCGGATCAGTTGGAAGAGGATATGGAAAAGCTGGTGCTGTACACCTGTGAGGATATTGACACGCTTTTTAGCCCCAGACCCATGACTCCGGAACAGTGTAAAAAGATATTCAGGTATGCCCATGAAGGTAAAGACGTAGATTTCTAGCCCGTACTTTAGTAGATTGCCCGTGAGAAGTGCGGGCTAATGGAGGTAAAGCATGTACGGATATCACGGCAGGTTTCTCAAGGTAGATTTAGGGACTGAGACAATTGAGGATATGCAATTATCTGAGGACAACCTGAAAAAATATATAGGAGGCGCTACCCTGGCCGCCGCCCTGATCTATGAGCACATTGAAAAAGATATGGATCCTCTGGACCCTGAAAGCCCCCTGGTCTTTTCCACCGGCCCATTCACCGGATCGCCGATCCCAATGGTCAGCCGGTATGCGGTCTGTGGTATATCCCCGCTGACAGGATTCTGGGGCGAGGCGACAAGCGGAGGGACATTCCCTTTCAGGCTCAAGGGAGCAGGCTATGATGGCCTTTTTATAACAGGAAGGGCAAAAAAGCCTGTTTATCTCTATCTTGAGGGTGGTTCTGCCCAAATAAGACATGCAGAGCATCTCTGGGGAAAAGACATTTACGAAACCCAGAGGGTTATTAAAACTGAAATTGAAGCAGACACCTGCAGCACGGCATGCATTGGACAAGCTGGTGAGCGGCAGATCAGATACGCCTCGATCATGAATGATCGGGGCAGGGCCGCCGGGCGCTGCGGCCTGGGCGCACTTATGGGTTCGAAGAATCTGAAAGCGGTGGTGGTATCAGGCAGGATGAGACCGGCATTTGCTGATAAAGAGAAAGTGAAAGCACTTGCAAAGGAGGCAGCCTCCACAATTAGAAAGAATCTTATCTCTGTGGCTCTCCGGGAATACGGGACCCTGTTTTACATGGACATGGCCATGACTCTGGGTGATGTGCCGGCCAAATACTTTAGCAGAAGCGTGTTTCCGGTTGAAAAGATCAGTGGTCAGGCCTTGAGACAGGCCTATGCGGTTGAAAATTACGCCTGCATGGGCTGTCCCATCGGATGCGGCCGGGAAGTGCGAAATTTCAGAAAACATACGGACCACGTGGATGGGCCGGAATACGAGACAGTGGGCGCATTCGGACCTTTGTGCATGAACTTTGACCTGGATTCCATCATAGAGGCCAATCATCTCTGTAATGCTCATGGCCTGGATACCATCTCTGCCGGGGTTTCTATTGGCTACGCCATGTACCTCCATGAAAAGGGCATACTGACCAAGGACAAGGCAGGCATAAAGATACAATGGGGTGATGGGAAGACAATTGTCAGGCTGGTGAAAATGATTATCAAACAAGAGGGTATTGGAGAATTGCTCTCCAGGGGCACGCTGGAGATGGCAAAGGAATTGGGACGGGACACGGATGAAGCGGCCCAGGTAAAGGGAATGGAAATGCCCATGCATGAGGGCAGGGCGTTTCATGGGCTGGCGATCTCTTATGCTACCGGCCCGCGGGGGGCGTGCCATCTGAAAGGTGATTACTACAACGTGGACCTGGGTGGTGCGGTCCCTGAGCTCAAGATTCTTCCTGGCGAAAGGTTGACATCTAAGGGCAAGGCAGAGGCTGCAGCCAGGTATCAAAGCCTTAAGGATTTGTATGATGCGTTGACCCTTTGCAAATTCGCACCTTTGAGCGTCACACAAATATGCCAGATATTGAGCGCGATCACGGGACGGCAAACAACCCCGGCTGATCTCCTCGCTGCGGGGGACAGATCGGTCAATCTCAAAAG
The DNA here is from genome assembly GCA_013152795.1 of Deferribacteres bacterium. Lineage (GTDB taxonomy): Bacteria > Nitrospirota > Thermodesulfovibrionia > UBA6902 > UBA6902 > JAADFS01. The sequence continues at coordinate 695 of JAADFS010000265.1, read as the reverse complement.
GGCGATCAGTAATAGGCTCGGCCTGACCCGGAAAGAAGATCGACTGCCGAAGGTATGTCTCACGGCACTGAATGAAGGAAGTACCGCGGGTAAAGCGCCTGATATGGACCTTCTCCTCAAGGAATACTATGCCTTCAGGGGGTGGGATTGGGAGACGGGCAGGCCCTCCAGGGAAAAACTAATCGGACTTGGCCTCAACCACGTAGCGGATGATTTCTATCCATAATGAAGGTCGTTGCTCGCTTTCACGGGATACTTTCCGGCTGGTTGGGTACATCATCGGCCAGTTTTGATCTGCCTCCAAATGCTGCTTACATCGACCTACTGGCAGAGATTCGATACTGTTTTGGCTCCCACATGCCCGAGCAGTTATGGGATAGCGAGAAAAACACTTTCAAGGAGCAAGTCGTAGCTCAAAGGTAGCTCAAAGGGCCGGTAAAATCCTGGATTCCCGGAAAATCCCTTTGCAGGAAGAGGATGAGATCATCTTTTTCCTGATGCTGGGCGGCGGGTGAGAGGGATTCTAGCTGGTTCCCAGTAATATAGACAATCTGGTAGCACTATAGTATGGAATGGAGAGGGCAAGGCATCTCATCTGGGAGGGAAGAATGGGTATAAATTATTTTCGTAGAGACCCGAGGGACCTGAAGTTCGTGCTTGCTGAGCACATGGACCTGGAGAAGATCCTTAGCTAT